>JANNJI010000746.1:0-9741 GCA_031405795.1 Gammaproteobacteria bacterium | reverse complement strand
CAGTGCGCCGGGGATGTCGTAATGGAATCTCTGAAGCGAATTTTTCCCCCTTTGAAAAAGGGGGACTAACGACTGCATGGAGGCAGGAGGTACGAGCCCATGGACGGGCGAAGGTAGAACACTGCAGGAGCAATTGTCGAGAACAACGCAGGAGCAGTTGCCGAGGGGGATTTTTATATTCGGCGCAGTTCAAATCCCCCCTAGCCCCCCTTTTTCAAAGGGGGGAAACAACACACCGACCGCATGCAGCGTTATTAAACAAGGTGGACAGGAATTCGGAACAGTTATTTAGCCCAATACCAGGATCACTCTGGCGCTGAAATAACGGAACCACGTATTCACTATACCTTCTTCACAAATTCCGATTTCAATGCCATGGCGCCAATGCCGTCAATTTTGCAGTCGATATTATGATCACCTTCAACCAGACGAATATTTTTTACCTTGGTACCCACCTTAACAACCGATGACGAGCCTTTGACCTTCAGATCCTTGATCACGGCAACATTGTCACCGTTCTGCAGCTCATTGCCATGCGCATCGCGCACCACCAGTTTATCTTCCTGACTCGCCACCGCGTCTTTTGTCCATTCATGCGCGCACTCCGGGCAAAGATACATATTGCCGTCTTCGTAGGTATATTCTGAGCTGCATTTAAGGCATTTAGCTAAACTTTGCATACTGCATCCTGTTTCTTTAATTTAATTTCTCATCTCATGTGTCTTAGGATCACAACCATACGATAAATGTTCTGCTGGCATTTGCAACGCCTTCATTATTTCATGACCGCATTTCAGGATCGGCGTTGCAACGAAAATAGCCAGCCCAGTGCGCCGCCGCTTAACAGACCGGCGGTGTGCGCCATGTTGGCGACGTTGCCGACGATACCCAGCCAGCAAATGACAAACCAGGCCATCATCATCAGCATGATTTGTTGATTGACAATAAAACCACTGCGCGGATTATACCGCGCCTGCATCCAGACATAACCGAGCAACCCATACACCACGCCGGACATGCCGCCGAACTTAGGGTTTCCATCCCATCCATATTGCGCAAGATTAGACAACACACCGATGACCACCACCAACAAACCTAATCGAGGCGATTTTTGTACTGCCTCCAGGACCCGGCCTAAATCGTAAAGCCACATCATATTGAATATAATATGGATGTAACCAAAATGAATAAATATCGGCGTAAGTAAGCGCCACCACTCCCCCGCGCGAATCTCTGGCAAGTTGGATTTGTAAAAGACAGAAATGAACAGGGGAAATAATACCTGTTCGTTTTCACCCATGCGTGAGAAAAGTGCCACAATAACGCAAATGACAATCAGGGCAATGGTCAACGGCATGTAACGTAACGTATCGAGTCTGAAGTTCAGCATGGTATTTCCAATTTTGTTGTAAGCTGTTTGTTGTACTGATTTACACCAATATATACTTTCCCCCTTTGTAAAAGGGGGAGTAAGGGGGATTTTTATATTCAGCGCAGGTCAAATCCCACCTGCCCCCTTTTACAAAGGGGGGAATAGTTGCGTTATGAAATGTGTTAACTGTGGTGACAGCATCTATCAATTTTTACACTTTATATCCTGTTTACGCTGCATGATCACAAACCGCATCGCCTGCGCATTTTTTTCATCAGCCGGATGTTCTGTTTGTTGCATGAGTTGCCACTGCGTCGCATCCCACTCCGGAAACCAGGCATCGCCGTTGACCTGCGTATGCACATAGGTCAAATACAAACGTTGCGCGCGCGGCAACATCTGTGCATAAAAACTGGCGCCGCCGATGATCATGACCTCCTCGACATCCCCGGCAGCGGCAATGGCCGCATCAATGGAATGCACCACGGTTGCCCCTGTCGCTTGATAGTGTGGGTCATGCGTGACGATAATATTCTTACGATCCGGCAAAGGTTTGCCGCCAAACGATTCAAAGGTCTTGCGGCCCATGACGATGGGTTTGCCCAGGGTATGTTGACGAAACCATTTCATGTCGGCAGGCAATTTCCACGGCAGGCGATTGTCAATGCCGATGACCCGGTTGTCGGCCATCGCGGCGATCAAAGCAATCACAAGTTTGTTAACGATCATTGATGTGCGCTTATACCGCGACCGGCGCTTTAATATGCGGGTGACATTGATAATTGACGAGTTCAAAATCGTCAAAGGTAAAATTAAAAATAGAATTGATGCGCGGGTTGATCTTCATTTGTGGCAAGGCATAAGGCACACGTTGCAATTGCTCGTCGGTCTGTTGCAGGTGATTCAGATATAAATGCGCATCACCCAGGGTATGGACAAAATCCCCTGCCTGTAAACCCGTCACCTGCGCCACCATCATCGTCAACAAGGCGTATGAGGCGATATTAAACGGCACGCCTAAAAATATATCCGCGCTGCGCTGATACAACTGACAGGAGAGTTTGCCATCGGCGACATAAAACTGGAAAAAGGCATGACACGGCGGCAAGGCCATGTTGTCGATCTCACCGACGTTCCAGGCACTGACAATCAATCGCCGCGAGTCAGGTTTGGTTTTTATTTGCTCGATAACCTCACTGATTTGATCAATGTGACGGCCATCGGCAGCAGGCCAGGAACGCCATTGATAACCGTAGACCGGACCCAGATCACCGTTGGCATCGGCCCACTCATTCCAGATCGTCACTTTGTTGTCATGCAAATATTGAATATTGGTGTCGCCGCGCAGGAACCATAACAGTTCATGGATGATGGATCGCAGATGACATTTCTTGGTGGTGACCAGGGGAAAACTCTGTTGCAGATCAAACCGCATTTGATAACCGAACACACTGAGTGTGCCGGTGCCGGTACGGTCGGTCTTGCGCGTGCCGTGTTCACGCACATGCCGCATCAAATCCAGATATTGTTTCACAGCAACCTCGCCCCGCGTTACTTTCTTTTATACGCCCAGGCCATCAGCCCGACACCTGCCAGCAACAACGGCACCGACAACACCATGCCCATGGTCAACCAGTTAGTAGAGGCCAGATAACCGGGTTCTTTGTCGGGCAGCCGCACAAATTCCACCAGGATGCGGAAGCTGGCGTAACCGATAGCGAATAATCCTGACACGGCCATGATCGGCCGTGGCTTGCGTGCAAACCACCACAACAGCGTGAATAACACCAGTCCTTCCAACGCGGCTTCATATAATGGGGTGGGATGACGCGGTAACAGGTCCTCGGATTTGGGGAAGATCATTGCCCAAGGCAAGTTGCTGTGCGCACCCCACAATTCACCATTGATAAAATTGCCGATGCGACCAAAAAACAAACCGGGTGGCGCCAGGATCGCCAGCAGGTCGACGACGAAGAAATAGGGCTTGTGATATTTGCGCGCAAACAACCATAGCGCCGCCAATACGCCTAACAGACCACCATGAAAGGACATGCCACCCTTGTGGATGGAGCCGATGTGTTTAATCATTTCCCACAAACTGGGCTCATGGATCACATTCAGCAAATCGTAAAATAATAAATAACCGACGCGTCCACCGAGGATCACCCCTACACCGACATAAAACACCAGGTCGTCGATCTCCAGTACGGTCCAACCGGAATTCGGTCGTTTCGCCCGCAGCCGTCCCAGCCACCAGCCACTGAGAAAACCCGCCAGATACATGAGACCGTACCAGTGAACGCCGAAACCAAAGATGGAAAACGCCACAGGGTCAAATTTAATTATAAAATAATCAGGCATCGACATTACTCACGGTTGTTAGGGCAGTACGGCAACCAATTCTAACGCAGTCACCCGGTGGGATACCATGTTATTCACTGACGATACGGCAATAAAATACCTTTAAATACTCGGTCTCCGTCATGGCGGGATGAATCGGGTGATCCGCCGCCTGATGCCCCTGGCCAATCACCTGCAGACGCAGCGGCAATGGTTTCACTGCGGTGCGGATCGCGCCCAGCAAAGTGAGCCCATCCACGTGTTGTGAGCAGGAGGCCGAGATCAAAATGCCGTTGTTATCGAGCAATTGCAACGCCAATTGATTGATCGACTGGTACGCGTGTAAACCCACCGCCAAATCCTTGCGGCGTTTGACAAAGGCCGGGGGGTCGAGGATCACCACATCGAATTTCTGTTTGTCCGCCAGCAGTTGCGCCAGCACGGCAAAGGCGTCGCCCTTGCTCACCGTGCAGCGATCCGCCACTTGATTGAGTTGCGCATGCCGGGTAATGTTATCCAGCGCGGTTTGGGAACTGTCGACACACAACACGTGACTGGCACCCGCACGCGCTGCCGTGATACCCCATGCCCCCAAATAACTGAATACATCCAACACGCGTTTGCCCTGCGCATAGGTTTGCAGGCGGGCACGGTTCTCGCGGTGATCATAAAACCAACCGGTTTTTTGCCCGGTTAACAGCGAGGTAAAATATTCCGCGCCGTTTTCTTTTACCAACACCCGTTCGGGGATATCGCCATGCACCACCTCGACGTACAAGGGCAGGCCTTCCATTTCACGCAGTGACACCTCATTGCGCAGCACAATGCCGCGCGGTTTAAACATCTCGACCAAAACCTGGATGATCTGATCCTTGATGCCTTCCATCCCGGCAGTGGTGATCTGCACGGAAAAATAATCCGCGAACCGATCCACCACCAGGCCAGGCAGAAAATCCCCTTCGGCAAAACACAGGCGATAAAAAGGTTCAGGATACAATAATTCACGCAAGGCCAGCGCCTGTTCCAGACGACGCCGGAGTAAATCACGATCAAACTGGCGGTGCGCACCACGACTGTAGAAACGCGCACTGATCAGGCTATTCGGATTCACATAGGCGCTGCCCAACGGATAACCCAAGTGATTCTCCACCGTGACCGATTGACCCGGCGTGAATGTCTTCAACGGCGTGGCTTGAATATCCACCTCGTTGCTGTAGATCCATAAATGACCTTGTTTAAGGCGGCGATCTTCGCCTTTCTTTAAACGTAATGCGGGTAATTTTTCTTGGTTCATAAAATACAACCAACCTACAATGTGAGCCTGGAAGTTGCTATGATGCCACAAACACGCGAGCAACCCCATGCCTACCCATACGAATCGTTTAATCGACCAAACCAGTCCCTATTTATTACAACACGCACACAATCCGGTGGACTGGTGGCCGTGGTGTACGGAGGCGTTGCAGTTGGCCCGCGACCAGGACAAACCGATCCTGTTATCGATTGGTTACTCGGCCTGTCACTGGTGTCATGTCATGGCGCATGAATCGTTTGAAGACGACAGCACCGCGCAGGTCATGAACACGTTGTTCGTCAATATTAAAGTTGATCGCGAAGAGCGCCCGGACCTTGACAAGATCTATCAAACCGCCCATCAATTGATCAATCAACGCTCCGGCGGCTGGCCACTGACGATGATCCTCACCCCTGATGGCCATACACCGTTTTTTGCCGGCACCTATTTCCCGGTTGCACCGCGTTACGGGATGCCTGCCTTCAAGGAAATGCTGCACAGCGTGGCGCAGTATTATCGCGAACACCGTGTCGAACTTCAGCAACAACATCGCGCGTTTATTGATGCCTTTGCGCAAATGAATCCCGCCACAGGGGCCAACACACTCAGCGCCGTGCCCTTGGAAATGGCGCGCCGCGAGCTGGAACAACATTTTGATCGTGAACATAGCGGCTTTGGCAAGGCACCGAAGTTTCCTCATCCCACCAACCTGGAACGATTACTGCGACATTGGTCGGCAACCCAACAGCAGGATCACACCGCCTTGCACATGGTCCGCGCCACCTTAAGCGCGATGGCCAATGGCGGGATATTTGATCAACTCGGCGGCGGCTTTTATCGCTACAGTGTTGATGACCTGTGGATGATCCCGCATTTTGAAAAAATGCTTTACGACAATGGCCCGCTGCTGGCTTTGTACGCCGATGCGGCGGTTGCGACCCATGACGCCGGTTATATGCGCATCGTTCAGGAAACCGCGGAGTGGACGCTGCGCGAGATGCAATCACCACAGGGCGGTTACTACTCCTCGCTGGATGCCGACAGTGAAGGCCATGAAGGCAAGTTTTATGTCTGGGATACTGCACAAGTACAGGCGCTGTTAAACGCGGATGAATACGCGGTGTTCAGCCGGATATATGGTTTGGATCGCCCCGCCAATTTTGAAGGCAGCTGGCACTTGCATATGTTTCTTGGCACCGATGAGGTCGCAACGGCACTGGATAAATCCGAACAGGAAGTGCAGGGCTTATTGCACCGTGCCCGCGAAAAATGTTTCGCCGCATTAACAGGCCGCATCCGCCCCGGCCGCGATGAGAAGATCCTCACCGCCTGGAATGCACTGATGATCAAAGGGATGGCCGCCGCCGGGCGCCGAATGAATAAACCCATATATATAGAGTCCGCACAACGGGCGGTGGATTTTATACGTGAACAGCTATTCGCCAACGGCCGCTTGCTGGCCAGTTACAAAGATGGCAAGGCGAACCTCATGGCGTATCTGGACGATTATGCCTTTATGCTCGATGCCCTGCTGGAATGTCTGCAAGCACACTGGCGTGCGCAGGACCTGGAGCTTGCCATCACCCTGGCCGATAGTCTGCTCGACTTTTTTAGCGATGTCGACAATGGCGGATTTTATTTTACCGCGCAGGACCACGAGAAATTATTGTACCGTCCCAAGCCGATGATGGACGAAGCCATCCCGGCCGGTAATGCGATTGCTGCGAGCAGTTTATTACGCCTGGGTTATTTACTGGGCAATACGCGTTATCTCGATGCGGCAATAAAAACATTACACAGCGCCTGGCCGGGCCTGACCCAATTTCCGCATGCGCATGGCGCGATGCTGCATGCGCTGGAAGATTATTTATATCCTCCTCACATGATTATTCTGCGTGGTGAGACAGCGGCGATGGGCGAATGGCAGGCGCTGTTGCAACAGCGTTATGCACCGCGACTGCTGTGTGTGGCCATCCCGGCCAATCAAACTGAACTCAACGCGGCGCTGCACAGTAAAACGGCGGACCAACAAGGTGTTGTTGCCTATATTTGCCAAGGCACGCACTGCCTGCCACCGATCAAAACCCTGGCTGATTTTAACACTTACATTTCCGCGCCACCTGGATAATTTTTTTCTACCCTCATGCAGCGTGAAATAGAAATCTGGAACCGTTAATTAACAGTGAGTGGTGCAGCGGTAAGATTGGGTGAAGAATTTGCTTTCGAACTTTGCATGAGGTGAGTAACACGACTACCGTAGCCTGCCATAACAAATCCAAGATGCTGAAAAACAGGAACGCAGTGCTTGCCGTTTCCTGTTTCCAGTCATGGACCCCTTGCGTTTTACTGCGCGGGTTGCGTTACCGTCGTCAGATCAAGCGTGACTGCAGACTGCGCCAGCAGTCGGCCCTCAAGCGATGAGCTATTACCAAACGTGATCGCCGTCTGACCCAGGATATTTCCCTTAAAGTTTGTATTTGCGCCAATGTTCACCGCACCAGCAACCTGCCAGAAGATGTTCTTGGACTGCGCACCACCGGCCAGGATAACGTTTTTGGCAGCCGCCATATTGAGAGTTCCTGCTATCTGGAAGACCCAGACATCGGTGCTGTTACCGGTGAGAGTGAGATCCGTTGGTATTGTCACCGCGGTACCCCAGGTGTAAACACCAGGCGCAAGGTTTTGGCCCGTGACGGTTCCGCCGCCGAGATTCAAAAAGGGACCCACACCTGCTGGTTTATTGGCAGCGGCAGTGTACGCAGCGCCCATATTGGCTGAGGCCGTGGTCACTTCAGTCGGGGTCGGCGGTGCATAGTCAAATGCGTAAACCTTGCCGCCGCCAGCTACCTGTGCAGAAGTTGAAAATGGACTCGCCGCAGGCAAGGTCAGCGCAAAGCCGGTGATGGAGCTTGAGGTGACACCTGGGCCTGCTGCGATATTTCCCGTCACCACTGATGGATTCGCGTCAGTGTGAATTCCGGTGTTGGCGAAAATCACATAATTGGCAGAAGTGCCCAGGGACACGCAGGCCGTTACCGTTCCTGAGCAAGTGCCTCCCACTGGACCCGGGCCTGAACCGCTACCATCATTTCCACCACCACATCCCGCCGTGAAGGCGACCAGTAGTAATGACATGGACCACATCAGTGGTTTAGTAATGTTGTTAAATGTATTCATTTGCTTCCTCTCTTTAGATTCTCTGATGCCCAAAGGCATTGATATGCGGTTGCTGTATTACAACCGCAGGGTTCCCGCATACAGCACCAAGGATTTGGCACCGAGCGTCGTGAGTAACTATCCCATTCCGTGACAACAGATTCTGTACGTTTGCGTACATAGGTTGGGAACAAACAGCGATGCATGACTTGCTTGAGCACCGTAATCATTGTTAATACATTAACTTCCGGCAGTGCGGGTACTAACGTTTTGACTGAAAAATTATTACTGATATTCGTTTAGCGACTGACATTCGCACTCAATCACAATATGCAATCGATGCTGTCACAGTTGTTAGAATTTTATCTCAATACCACCAATCAAGGTGTTGAGATGAATGTCCGCCACATCATAACGTTCTATTTCAAGACGTAAGGCGAGATGATCGTTAAGACCTACCTTAACACCAACACCCCAGAACGGATCGTTGCCGTCACTGGCACCTAATGTTCCGCCCAGCACCGAATCCGATTTCCACCAGAACTGTCCACCCTTTACAAACAGCTCCGACAGGGATCCCATCGGCAGCGAAAACACGGCCGCCACGCCAACGCCATCCGCCTCGAAGTTATCACCACCGTTGTCGATGCGGTTGAAATCGATCCATGAGCCTTCAACACCGAACCAATTCGTGAATTGACCACCGGCATAGGCCTTTAATACATGGTCATTGTCGCTGAAATTACTTCCTTGAGTTTTGTACGCCCCCACCTCACCGCCCACATAAAGCCCCGGCCGCTGTGCCTGCGCGGTGGTCAAGGGACCGAGTAACAGCGCCGTCGAGAAAATGATGAGGGCGCTAAGGTTATTGATGCGCATGTGTAAAATTCCTTGTTGCAATTAATCATGAGTTGAAAGCACACCTTAACACCCATGGTGCTATTCGACGGTTGGCTACCGCACATTGGTTTACGCGGCTTCATCCTTCTTGCGTGGCCGCCAGAAACGTTCCATCAACGGTTTAACACTGGTGCCGTGGACAAGGATCGACAAGGTGACCACCATAAACGTCAGATGAATCAGCTGTAGCGCCAGTTCTTGCGGCAGACCGTGTTGAATGGCAAACATCAGATAGTAGAGTGAGCCGATTCCCCGTACTCCAAACCAGCCGACCATGCCACGGATCTTCCACGGTGTGCCGGTACCGATTAAACCAATCACGACGCTGACCGGGCGCACCACCATAAACAGGAATAATGCAAAGCCCACCGCCCGCCAACTCCAGGAGTCGATAAACAGCATGCCACCAATCAGCAATATAAGAATCAATTCCGAGAGCCGCTCCAGATGTTCACCGAAGATCAGTGACCCCTCGCTGGTTCGTATGGGTGTTGCATCCGGGTGATCGGTCGCGCCAGCATGTAACCGTTGCGGGGGTTCCGGATTATCACCAGAGAGTTTGAGCTCAACCTGACGCAAGGCCACGGCAGCAAAAAACACCGCTAGAAAACCCCAGGCATTGACATACACGCTCACCCCATACACCAATCCGATCAGACCGAGTCCCAGAAAATCATCC
>JANNJI010000745.1:0-2952 GCA_031405795.1 Gammaproteobacteria bacterium | reverse complement strand
TGCAGGATGAGAGGCGCCGCGTTCGGAAATGCCGGGCTGGTGGTGGCGATGATATGGATGCTGCCAGGCTCATAACGCACGATACGGTTTGAGTTGGCATTATCGCGACTGAATTTCACAAAATACCCGGCTTCTTTCTTTGTGTGGATTGACAGAGGGTTCGTAATCTCGCTAATGTTAGCAGCTTTACTACCAGGTGGTAGTAACATCCTGAATTCCAACCTTTAAAAGTGCGTAACTATGTTATCCCTGAATGACGACTTCCCCCGGATCAAACGGCTACCGCCCTATGTATTTAACATTGTCAATGAGTTGAAGGCCGCCGCCCGTGCCCGTGGTGAAGACATCATCGATTTTGGCATGGGCAACCCTGATCAACCAACCCCCGCGCATATTGTGGCGAAATTAGTCGAGGTCGCCCAGCGTGAAGATACCCATCGCTATTCCGTGTCCAAGGGCATACCACGCCTGCGCCGCGCGATCTGTCGCTGGTATAAAGAAAAATTCCAGGTCGATCTGGATCCGGACAGTGAGGCGATCGTGACGATCGGTTCCAAGGAAGGGTTGGCGCATTTGGCGCTGGCTACTGTGGGTCCGGGGGATGCGGTATTAGTACCAAGCCCCGCGTATCCGATTCACCCCTATGGATTCATTATCGCAGGCGCCGATATCCGCCATGTGCCCTTAGTGCCCGGCATCGATTTTTTTGCCGAACTGGAAAAGGCGATCAAGGATTCCTGGCCCAAGCCCAAGATGCTGGTGCTTAACTTTCCTTGTAATCCGACCACACAATGCGTGGACTTGCCGTTTTTAAACAAGGTGGTGGAGATTGCCCGTGAAAACAGCATTTGGGTGGTGCATGACATTGCTTATGCCGACATCGTGTTTGATGGTTACAAGACCCCGTCGATCATGCAAGTGCCCGGCGCCAAAGAGTTGGCTGTGGAGTTTTACACCTTATCCAAGAGTTACAACATGCCGGGTTGGCGGGTTGGTTTCATGGTGGGTAATCCACGCTTAGTTGCGGCATTGGCACGGATGAAGTCCTATTTGGACTATGGCACTTTCACACCAATTCAAGTGGCCGCGATTGCCGCATTGGAAGGGCCGCAAGATTGTGTTGAAGAAATTCGCGCCCGTTACCAAAGCCGCCGGGATGTGTTGTGTGAAGGATTAAACGCCGCTGGTTGGCAAATTGAAAAGCCGCGCGGCACCATGTTTGTCTGGGCGCCGATCCCGGAAGAATTTAAGCACCTGGGTTCGCTGGAGTTTGCCAAATTAGTGTTACAAGAAGCCAAGGTTGCGGTGTCACCGGGTGTGGGTTTTGGTCAATATGGCGATGATCATGTTCGTTTTGGTTTGATTGAAAATGAACACCGCACGCGTCAGGCCGTACGTGGCATTCGTGATTTGTTGCGCAATAAAAGTTAACAACAACACAAAATTACAGAGTGAAGGGGAAATCGTGGTAGTACCAGTGAAAGTGGGATTGTTGGGTTTGGGTACGGTGGGTGGCGGTACCGTCAATGTACTCAAGCGTAATGCACGCGAGATTGCGCGCCGTGCCGGTCGCGGGATTGAGATTACGCATGCCGCGGCGCGTGACAATAACAAACCCCGTATTTGTGATACGCAAGGGATAAAACTGACCAGCAAACCGCAGGAGGTGGTGGATGATCCTCAGGTGGAAATTATTGTTGAATTGATCGGTGGCACCACGCTTGCGCGTGAGATGGTGTTACGTGCAATTGACAAGGGTAAACACGTGGTCACCGCCAACAAGGCGCTGATTGCCAAACACGGCAATGAAATTTTTGCGGCAGCGACCAAAAAAGGCGTGATGGTGGCATTCGAGGCGGCCGTCGCCGGTGGTATTCCAATTATCAAGGCCATCCGCGAAGGACTGGCGGGGAATCATATTTTGTGGCTGGCGGGCATTATTAACGGCACCAGCAATTTTATTTTGACCGAAATGCGCGATAAGGGTCGCGATTTTGCTGACGTGCTCAACGAAGCGCAACAGCTGGGTTACGCCGAGGCCGATCCGACGTTTGATATTGAAGGCATTGATGCCGGACACAAGTTAACAATATTGGCTTCGATTGCCTTTGGTATTCCGTTGCAATTTGAGGCGATGTATACCGAAGGCATCACGCAGATCACGCGGGATGACGTGGCGTATGCCGAACAACTCGGCTATCGCATTAAACTGCTGGGTATTACCAAACGGCATAAAAACGGAATTGAGTTGCGTGTGCATCCAACCTTGATCCCCGAGCGGCGTTTGATTGCGAATGTAGATGGCGTGATGAATGCCGTGTTAGTCAATGGTGATGCCGTTGGTGCAACCCTGTATTACGGTGCCGGTGCCGGTGCTGAACCCACCGCCTCAGCCGTGGTCGCGGATTTAGTCGACGTGGTGCGCGCCTTAACTTCCGATCCGGAAAACCGCGTGCCGCATTTAGCCTTTCAGGCTGACGCGCTATCCGACATCTCGATCATGCGCATGGAAGATGTGGTGACGGCGTATTACTTGCGCATGCAGGCACTGGATAAACCTGGCGTGCTCGCCGATGTCACGCGCATCTTGGCTGATCAAGGTATCAGCATCGAGGCGATCATCCAGAAAGAACCCAAAGCCCAAATGCATACTGTCAGTGTGATCATGCTCACCCACAAAGTTCAAGAACGGCAGATGAACGCCGCGATTCAACGTATCGAGGTGTTGGATTCAATCAGTGGCAAGGTGATGCGGATCCGGATGGAGACATTAATTGGTAAATAGTTTTTTACGCTCCAGGGGAGCGGCTTAACCAATGCCTATTTTGCTACAATACACTCACTGAAAACCATTATCTTCGCAGGAGTTTTAACTATGCCATTTCGCCCTCGTTATACCGGATTGATCGATCGTTATCGCGACCGCTTGCCGGTGCGGGATGACACACGCAT
>JANNJI010000744.1:0-1688 GCA_031405795.1 Gammaproteobacteria bacterium | reverse complement strand
ACAGTATCTGACGACCACTGGCACTGATCGTCGAAGGCAGGGGTTTTTGCGTATCACTCGCAGTAAGCTTGGCCGCACCCTTGTCGTTATCAATAATAGTTTGTGATCCACGGGCAAAGGTGACGCGGCCATCTCGCGCATTGGCATTATTAAATACGGTACGTGTACCCTCTTGTATCGGTACTCTCTTATCTCGCGCCTTCAGGATCACTGAACCATTACCACCCACCGCTGTGGTCGCATGCACAATGCCTTGCTGGTTAATCGCCAGGCCAATCATGCTGACATTACCGCGCAGGGCTTCAACGGTACCAGTATTAGTGACGGTTCCCGCTGGCAGACTGGCCGTTGCACTCGAGTCCTGTTTGAACGCCGCCAATTGATCATCACTGACTTCGGTGACCTCCACTTCCACGACCAGACCGCGCAAATCAACGTTATCGCTGCCGGTGATATAGATCTTGTTGCCGGCGGCGAGGATCACCTGCCCGTCTTCCGTCTTGATCACACCGTGCTGGTTGATCGTCGGCGCAAACAACATTACTGCGCCGTTTTTTCCTGCCGTGATCGTCGCACCATTTTCAACGGTGATCCCAGCAGAGGGTAAGGTGCGGCCCTGTGCATCGACGAACGAGAGAAAGGTGGGGATTCGCTGATTGAACGCAGTCAGCAGGCCATCGGTAAAAGTGGCATCCGTTATATTCAGCGTCGAGGCGATCAGGCTGTGCGTGTCGACCTGGGACCCATTGCGAAAAATAATACCGTTCTGGTTAATCAGGTATATCCGGCCATCACCACTGATCCGACCGGCGATACTGCTGGGGCTTGCCTGGAAGATGCGATTGAGCGTACTCGAATCCGCGCCATAGGTATCATTGCGAAAACGCACGCGTACATCATTGCTAACGTTAAAACTTGCCCAGTTAAGGATGGCGCTCTGGGAAGTCTGGTTGATCTCGGCGTAGCCGCTGCCAGTAATGGGGTTAATGCCGGAGGTATTGTAGGTTGCAGTGCCGTAGCCTTGCCAGATGCGGCCACTACAGGCACCCGCAGTACACACCACCGGAAGATCCGCGTACACCAGCGTACAACTCATGGAACCCAATAAAATCCCTGCCGCCAGACTGGCACGACGGCGATTCATCGGTCGTGGCCAATTCGACATTGCCTGACGGCACGCCGCGACAATGGATTTCAGCCGCAACTCGGGTTGCAGTAGTTGCTGCTGTTTAGAATTCATAGGCAAGCCTCGCATGTATACGGATATCCCCTTTGTCAATCACACCCAGGCGACGTAATGCATAACCAGCGTCTATTTCACCACGCCATTGTTTCCATGTCGTGAAACGGTAACCCACACCGGCACTTGCCAGATTAAAAACGGCGGTCTGCTCCGGAAGAGGGTCTTTGACGATGACCTTGGCAACATCATAAAACAGATGCCAGCGTGAATCGTTGAGCCACGCCGAGGTCGAAAAATTTTTAGTTTGCCATTCCAGCGACGCCACATAACCATGATCACCCAGCGCCTGGGATTCGTAATAACCGCGCACGCTCTGCACGCCACCTGCGGAGAATTGCTCATTACTGATCAGTAGCTGATCGGTCCACTGCGTGGCAAACCGGCCGCTCAGCCGTGCACCATTTTTATATTCGTATTGATAGCTGGTATCGGCACTTAAATAGAA
>JANNJI010000743.1:0-3404 GCA_031405795.1 Gammaproteobacteria bacterium | reverse complement strand
AACAACTCTCCAGACCCGGGCGGCAACACGAGGTTTATCAGCCATGGCTGGCAGACTGGGATCGGCCTGTAAGATCAGCGCATCGTTTCGCCAACTCACATTGACAACCGTCCCCGCTTTAAACCCCAGCTTAGTAACATCCTGACCCTCGGGATAATTCTTGGTATAGATACGAATAACGCTGTATTTCGGTCTGGAGGCATCACCACCTAAGGCAAAACTATAATCACCCGTGTAATACACCACGACTACTCCATTGAATCCAGCTGGTGTAAATACCATGGGTGGCCGCAGAAAGACGTAATAAGAATCTTCGGTAATTTCTTTCTGACGAAAATCCGGCAAACTAACCTGATAAAGGTGATGTTTTTTATTCGTAGCCAAGGCAGGATTACCTTGTACCAATAGTATGTTGTTTGCAACCGCCGCTACGTGACCAATATGGCGAAACGCTGGACTGGTAAACGCACCCAGCTGTTCGCCAAGCCGGTAATTATCAAATCGGTAAACATCGTTACCCTTAAAGACGAATGGCGGCGAACCTTGTCCGTTTAACAGGACATGCACCTCCTTACGTGGATCGCCATCGTGTGTACGCTGCCCTTCTTCGATCTTCCCATCGTCGGATAACAGCATCTCTTTTGCTGCGGGTACGTCACCGGTACCCGGTCGGTACTCATAAGGTAAAGGTTGTTCCTTATCGCTGATCTCAGTGACCTGAATCCCATCCAGTAACAATATCACTTCCGGCGACAGTTTTAATTGAACGGTAGTTATCTGCTTCTGAAAGATCATTGAACCAAATATCACAACCACCCCGGTTACGACCAGCAACAATATCACACCAAAAAACCAACCAAGAATTGTTAACATCTTTGTTCCCTTTTGCCACATAGATATATTACGCATGTCCCCACCCTTTTAATTACCAACGCTAAATCGTTTCTATCCTGATCTCACCAATACTGTTTGATATTATCCATTATCGCTGCAACTACTAACGTGGTTCCTTTTGATACTTGCCAATCACCGCTCACACAACAGAAGCGTCGTGCGGCGAACAACTTGAGCGGGTGATTACAGCCCATCCCCAAACGGATTACGAATGATAACAGGTGCTTTTATTAATGACATAGTTACCCACTTGGGATTTTACTTTGACCATAACGAAAATTCATGCCGCTACGCGGTGCAATTTGTTCAATAAAAATCATCCTGCTCTTCTTTTCTAACTGCACGTTCTTTGAAATTTATTCCGCTAACAATAGTACGCAGGTACTCGATGGGGTCGCCGCCCTCTTGGTACCACATTACGTATAACACATTACTTCCTTTGACAAGTTTGGCCTCCCATCTCTCTGGTGTCGGCCAAACATCACTATTGCTTCCTGCAGTCTCTAAATCCGATTCGAGATCCGCCAATCCATAAAAATAACAACCTAAAGTCGCCAACTGTTTTTTTGCATCAGTAACCCGATATCTTCTTACTGTATACGGTGTCGCCTCTATTACGCCTGCATACACGTCTTCGCCGGTGATCCTTTCGAGATGGATTTCATCATTGTTAATATCTGCTAATATTCTCATTGTGGCGGGTTTTGATGTAAGGTTAGTTTTCGGTTGAACGATTGCTTTTAGGATAACTCATTTTTTTGAAGCCCACCGTTCAAGCCGAATCATCGCATATGTTTGAGAAAAACACACTTACATCCAGGCGGTTAATTTCATGCATGATAAAGGACGTTATCATACATGAGATCGGAGAGGGGATTAATGCCAAACCTACCGTCAAAACGCCTAATTCAGTCGATCACCTTACCGGTTTTATTCGCCCCAGACCCGCAGGCCTCCACCCGGTTTATTGAATTCTTCACTGCCAACATCCGCAATAAAAACACCCGCAAAGCCTACCTGAAGGCGGTCAGTGAATTCGCCCGGTGGTGTGACTACAACAAGATGCACGTCTTGGGTGATATCGAACCGGTGCATGTCGCGGCCTATATTGAATCGTTACAAAGTTATTTAGCCGCGCCATCCATAAAGCAACACCTGGCCGCGATTCGGATGTTGTTCGACTGGTTGGTGGTCGGCCAGGTGGTCGCCACCAATCCGGCCAGCCCGGTACGCGGCCCCAAGCACTCAGTGAAGAAAGGCAAGACGCCGGTACTCACCGCCGAAGAAGCCCGCATCCTGTTGGATTCCATCGACACCACCACGGTCATTGGTCTGCGGGATCGCGCCCTCATTGCGCTGATGGTGTACACCTTTGCGCGCGTGGGTGCCGCGCTGCACATGAAGGTCGAAGATGTGTACATCCAAGGCCGTCGCACTTGGGTGCGATTGCGTGAGAAAGGCGGTAAGCGTCATGAAATGCCGTGCCACCACAATTTAGAAAAGTACCTGCAAGCGTGCCTGGACAGCGCACAGATCGAATCCGATCTTAAAGGTGCCCTCTTTCGCACGGCCAAAGGTCATGCCGGCATCCTCTCCGAAGAGCCCATGTCACAACCCGATGCGTACCGCATGATTCGTCGGCGTGCGATGGCTGCAGGTATTGCCACGAAGATTGGTAATCATTCGTTTCGTGCGACGGGGATTACTGAATACCTGCGCAATGGGGGAAAGATTGAAATAGCGCAACAAATGGCGAGCCACGAAAGTGCTCGGACTACGGGATTATATGATCGGCGCGATGATGAGTTGAGTTTGGATGAGATTGAGCGGATTGTGATTTAATGTTGCGCTTCTACGGCGCGGTAACGCGGTGACTGGAAGCGCTTGTTACGTGCCTTTAAGCGTAATATCTGTTGAAACTTATTTCCGTAAATCTAATAACCATTGCTTTACAATGAGAGCGGTAGGAGAGCCAAGGCGCTCAAATAAATCAAGCGCCTTTTCGTACATCGCTTCGGCACGATCCAGTTCGCCTCGGGTTTTATACAGGATGCCCAAGTTGCCATATTGACTTGCCATGCCCTCCTTGCGGCCCAGCGCCTCATCAATAGCAAGCGCCTTTTCGTACATTGCTTCGGCACGATCCAGATCGCCTCGGGTTTGATACACGTTTCCCAGGTTGCCATAGTTACTTGCCATGCCGTCTTTGCGGCCCAGCGCCTCATTCAGGGCAAGTGCCTTTTCGTGCATCGCCTCGGCACGATCCAGATCGCCTCGGGTTTTATACACAAGTCCCAGGTTGCCGTAATTAATTGCCATGCCCTCTTTGCGGCCCAACGCCTCATGAATGGCAAGCGCTTTTTCGTGCATCGCTTCGGCGCGATCCAGATCACCTTGGGCTTGATACACGAGTCCCAGGTTGCCATAGTCACCTGCCATGCGGTCTTTGCGGCCCAGCTCCTCATTCAGGGCAAGAGCCTTTTCGTGCATCGCCTCGGCACGATCCAGAT
>JANNJI010000742.1:0-5938 GCA_031405795.1 Gammaproteobacteria bacterium | reverse complement strand
CAATGATTTACCGCGCATGCTGGGTTACCAGGCCAGCGGTTCAGCGCCCTTTATGCGCGGCAAAATGGTGGACAACCCTGAAACGGTGGCGACCGCGATTCGCATCGGTCATCCACAAAGTTGGGACAAGGCGTGGGTAGTACAGAAAGAATCGCAGGGTTGGTTTGATGAATGCACCGATCCGGAATTATTGGCGGCACAAAAATTATTAACTGAACACGAAGGTATTTTCTGTGAACCGGCCTCCGCCATTTCACTTGCCGGTGCGATGAAGGATATCAAGGCCGGGAAGATTCCCGAAGGCAGCAAGATTGTCTGCACCCTTACCGGCCATGGCCTCAAGGATCCCGATACGGCGATTAAACAAAGTACCTCCGGTGTTATTACTGCCGAGGCCAAGTTGGATATGGTGAAGCGTACCATCCTCGACAACCTGAATTAACCTCGATACAAAACCAATAACGATCACGGTGGCCACCTCCTGTACCATTTACGTACCCGGTTTATTCAATGCGAATTCGCCCGATGAGATTGCGGCACAAAATGAATGGCCGCCGCTGAGCCATCTGGCCACCATCCTTAACCGCGCCAATGTCGCAACACTACACAGTGGGCCACTGTATACCACCGCATTTCGGTTGGCTGGCTACACGATTGACGCTAATGAAGAGTTGCCAGCCGCCGCAGTCCGGTTGCGGGCACGTCAGCAATCGGTACCGGTGGCAATCTGGTGTTGTGACCCGGTGGCCTTGCAGGCGGATCGGGATAGCGCGGTGTTACTGGGTTATGAACATTTGTCGATCACGGCAGACGAGAGTGATACATTGCTTGCCGACCTCAACCAACATTTTGCAGAACAAGGGCTGCATTTCAGTAGCGTCACACCACAACAATGGTTAGTACAACTCCCTCGCGCACTGACTTTAACGACGACACCACTGCATCAGGCACAGTGGCACGATGTGCGTTACTGTGCCGTGGCAGGCGCGGATGCACAACAGTGGCGTGTGTGGCTCAACGAGATTCAAATGTTGTTGCATCAACACCCGCTGAATCAGCGCCGTGAAGAACGCGCCGCGCAGCCGATTAATAGTGTCTGGTTGTGGGGTGGCGGCGCTTATCAATTGGTGATGGCACCGGCGCTGGATATCGTTTACAGCGATGACGCCCTGATTTACGATCTGGCCCGCACCATGGGGATAAAAAGTGAAGTCTTGCCATTGAATGTGGCGACGCTGCTCTGGGGAAAAAACGAAAATGTCGGCTTATTTCTTTTTGATCTCGTTTCCTTGTTTGCACAAGGAGACTACACAGCCTGGTTGACGATCCTGAAAAACTGGGACAACCGTATTTTAAAACCGCTCTTAGCCAAACTCAACACAGGTGAGATCGAGGAACTGCGGTTGATCACCGATCATTATTGTTTTGTTTTGCGTAAGCGCCATCTTTTACGCTGGTGGCGTCGCCGTCAGCCGTTTCGCACCTGTCTGGCAAAGTACACGCATGAGTGATTTTTCAGATGGCACTGCACCACAGATAATACGTCGTCCATTGCATGAGCAACACAATACCCTGCCAACAGAATTACATCCGATCCTCCGACGGATCTATTTGGCCCGCCAGGTGACCGATGCGCAACAACTGGAACGCTCGTTACACTCACTGTTACCCTATCACCAACTCAAAGGTATCGACACGGCGGTACGCTTGCTGGCGCACGCCATCGCGACGCACCAACGTATTGTGATTGTTGCCGATTTTGATGCAGATGGCGCCACCAGTTGTACTATTGCAGTGCGTGCCTTACGTGCCATGGGCGCCAGCCACGTTGATTTTATCGTACCCAACCGGTTTGAATACGGTTACGGGTTGACCCCGGAAATCGTCACGACGGTACTGGCCAAGTCACCCGATGTGATTGTAACGGTTGATAACGGCATTAGCAGTGTTGACGGTGTGGCCGCGGCCACGCAACTCGGCATGACGGTGATTGTCACCGATCATCACTTGCCGGGAAAAATACTGCCGAACGCGGATGCGATAGTGAATCCGAATCAGCCGGGTTGTAATTTTCCCAGCAAACATCTGGCGGGGGTGGGTGTGATCTTTTACGTGATGCTGGCATTGCGTGCCTATTTGCGAGAGCAGCACTGGTTTACGCAACAAGGTATAACCGAACCGGTATTAGCCAATTTACTCGACCTGGTTGCGTTGGGTACCGTTGCCGATGTCGTCACGCTCGATCACAATAATCGCATTCTGGTATCACAAGGCTTAGCACGAATTCGCGCACAACAGTCCTGTCCGGGTATTGTTGCCTTGTTGAATATCGCTGGCCGACAGGCCGTGACCACCAGCACGATGGATTTGGGATTTTGTGTTGCGCCGCGACTCAACGCCGCGGGGCGGTTGGATGACATGTCGGTTGGAATTAACTGTTTACTCAGTGACAGTGGCGATAGCGCCGCGCACTATGCCAGCACGCTCGACAAATTAAATCAGGAACGCCGCGCCATTGAAGCCACGATGCGCGATGAAGCGATGCAGTATTTGCAACAACTCAATCAATATTCAACACAGAGCGAGTTGCCGTATGGTTTATGTTTTTACGATCCAAATTGGCATGAAGGCGTGATAGGCATTGTGGCGGGGCGGATGAAGGATCGCCTGCACCGCCCGGTGATTGTCTTCGCCCCCAGTCGCGATGGCAACATCAAGGGATCCGCACGCTCGATCCCCGGCTTGCATATCCGCGATGTACTCGACAGCATGGCGGCACAACACCCGCACCTGCTGACGAAGTTTGGTGGCCATGCCATGGCGGCAGGTCTGACCTTGCGTGCCACGGATTTTGCTGAATTCAGTCGCGTCTTTGATGCCGTCGTACGCCAACACATTGGTGAAGAGGAGATTCAACATATTCTGATGACCGATGGTGATTTAGCGGAGGGTGATCTGGATTTACGCGTGGCGGAAATCCTGCGTCAGGCCGGGCCGTGGGGACAGGGATTTCCTGAACCGCGCTTTGATGGCATTTTTGATGTCGTGACGGCGCGTATTGTCGGCGAACGCCATCTCAAACTGACGGTGCGGCCCAGTGGCGGGAAAAAGGTGATGGATGCTATTCAGTTTAATTTGCACGATATCCGTGGTATTGAGCAACTCAAACGGGTCAAACTCGTCTATCGGCTGGATATCAATGAATATCAAGGTGTGCGTTCTACACAACTGATGGTTGAGCACCTGCACGCCGTTTAATCCTGCTGGATATTCTTATTCAATACTTTAATAATCCAACGCGAGTACGTTATGATACGCGACTTTTTTAGGATAGCGACAAATGATTGAAGCTGGCGCCATAATAAACCGCATTAAAGACCTGCAAGGGCGCACCAATGCGCTTCGGGGGTATCTTTGACTTTGATACTAAACGTGAACGCCTGGATGAAGTTACCCGCGAATTAGCCGACCCCGCCATCTGGAATAATCCACAGCGTGCCCAGGAGTTGGGCAAAGAGCGCGCTGAACTCGAACGCACCGTTACCATGCTCGCCAAGCTGCAACAAGGTTTGAGCGATTCCGCCGAGTTGATCGACATGGCACTCCAGGAACAGGACGAATCGACGCTGAATGTCTTATTGCCGGACCTGGATACACAGGAGGCACAGCTGGCGAAACTCGAATTCGCACGGATGTTTTCCAATAAAATGGATCCGAACAACGCCTTCATGGATATCCAGGCGGGTTCCGGCGGTACCGAGGCGCAAGATTGGGCCAACATGTTATTACGCATGTACATTCGTTGGGGTGAGGCGCATGGCTTTAAACCCGAGTTACTGGAAGTGTCAGCGGGCGAAGTAGCGGGGATCAAAAGTGCAACCCTCCAATTTAGCGGTGACTATGCCTATGGCTGGTTACGCACCGAAACCGGTGTCCACCGCTTAGTGCGTAAATCGCCGTTTGATTCGGGCAATCGACGCCACACGTCCTTCGCCTCGGTGTTTGTCTCACCGGAAGTGGATGATTCCATCGAGATTGAGATCAATCCGGCCGATCTACGCGTGGATACCTACCGCGCCAGTGGTGCTGGCGGTCAGCACGTCAATCGAACCGAGTCGGCGATACGTATCACCCACGGACCCAGCGGCATCGTCGTGCAATGTCAAAGTCAACGTTCGCAACACCAGAACCGCGATTCGGCGATGAAACAATTAAAAGCCAAGCTCTATGAAATGGAAATGCAAAAACGCAATGCGGAACACCAGGCCCTGGAAGACTCGAAATCCGACATCGGCTGGGGCAGCCAGATACGCTCCTATGTATTGGATCAGTCGCGCATCAAAGATCTGCGCACCGGGGTGGAGAACACCAATACCCAGGCGGTACTGGATGGTGATCTGGATAAATTTATTGAAGCCAGTTTAAAAAGCGGCATGTAACGAGACCTTACAGTGAGCACAGATCATGACAGATGATAATAACCAACCTCCGGTTGATGAAAATACCTTAATCGCCCAACGCCGCGAAAAGTTACGGCAAATTCGTGAACGGGGTGTAGCGTTTCCCAATGACTTTCGCCGCAATGTCATGAGCGGTGAGATCATCGCTGAATACACGGATAAGCCAACGGAGTTTTTCGAGCAAGCCTCCATCCGCGTGGCGATTGCCGGGCGCATGATGAGCCGCCGGGTGATGGGTAAGGCCAGTTTCACCCACGTGCAGGACATGTCAGGTCAGATCCAACTTTATGTGGTGCGCGATACCATCGGTGAAGAAAATTACAATGATAATTTTAAAAAATGGGATATCGGCGATATCGTCGGTGCGGAAGGGGCCTTGTTCAAAACCAAGACCGGTGAATTGTCCGTCAAGGTCGATGCTATTCGTCTGCTGACCAAATCACTGCGGCCCTTACCGGAAAAATGGCACGGCCTGACCGATACCGAGGTGCGTTACCGTCGGCGTTATGTTGATTTGATCATGAACGAACCGGCGCGGCAGATTTTTCGCAAACGCACCCTGGTGGTGAATTACATTCGCCAGTATCTGACCGAACGTCATTTTCTCGAAGTGGAAACGCCGATGATGCAAGTAATCCCCGGCGGTGCTGCTGCCCGTCCATTTAAGACGTTTCATCATGCACTGGATATGGATTTGTATTTGCGTATTGCCCCGGAATTGTATTTAAAGCGCTTAGTCGTGGGTGGTTTTGAACGGGTATTCGAAATCAATCGCAATTTCCGTAATGAAGGACTCTCGACGCGGCATAATCCGGAATTCACCATGCTGGAATTTTATCAGGCGTATGCGGATTATAATGACCTGATGGATCTCACCGAGGATCTGCTGCGCCAATTGGCGTTGCAAGTCGTCGGCAGTTTGCAAATTAATTATCAAGGTGATGTCTACGATTTTGCCAAACCGTTTGCACGCCTGAGCGTGAAAGATGCCATTTTAAAGTACAATCATGAAATACATGCTGACGACCTGACGGATATCAGCAAGGCCCGTGCGGTTGCACAACGCCTGGGTATTCCAGTCAAGGACAGTTATGGTTTAGGCAAGCTGCACATTGAGATTTTTGAAAAAACAGTAGAACATCATCTCAAAGATCCGACCTTCATCACGGCGTACCCTACCGAAGTCTCGCCCCTGGCGCGCCGTAATGATCACGATCCCACAGTGACCGATCGTTTTGAATTTTTTGTCGGCGGCCGTGAGATCGCTAATGGGTTTTCCGAGTTGAACGATGCCGAAGATCAAGCCGAACGGTTTAATAAACAAGTACTGGACAAGGCGGCGGGCGACGAAGAGGCGATGTACTTTGATGAAGACTACATTATCGCGTTGGAACATGGTATGCCACCTACCGCCGGTGAAGGTATCGGTATTGATCGACTGGTGATGTTACTCACCGATCAACCCTCGATCCGTGATG
>JANNJI010000741.1:0-1982 GCA_031405795.1 Gammaproteobacteria bacterium | reverse complement strand
TATTACTGAGGTGGAAGAGGTCTTACCCTGCAATGATACCTGCGTCAGACGATTAAGTTTGTCGTAGCTAAACGTCTCATTGAGATTGTCGGCGTTGTTAAATGTACGCTGGGTTTGATCAACACGCTTCTCAAGGTTACCGATACCATCGAAGAGATAGCTGGTGTTCTGCAAGGCCGTGTTCGAGGTCACGGCGTCTTTGAGCAGCCCGGTTGTTGCATCGTACACCCGTACGGTGTTGATGTTGCTGCCCTGGGTAAACATTTCGATCTGGCCACGGGCATTGACCGCACCGGCGGTGTTGCACGCGGCATCACCCAGACACCAGTACATCACCTTGATACCGAGGGCATTGGGCACGGCATTTTGCACCTTGCGCAAGTAGCTGTAGTTGTCGTACACGTTCTCCACGGTGAAACGTTCGTTGACGACGTTGGTTGGATAAACGGTTTTCGCGACACGGCTATATTGATCATACACAGTGTCCATTTGATAGGTCTTGTAACCGCCGCTGCCGTTTTCCATGCGTGTGACCGTCGTCACCAGTCGGCCGAGGGTATCGTAGGTAAATGTTTGCTGATGTTTGGCGCTGGTGGTGGCCACGCTTGAGGGCAGCGGTGCGGTAGTGAGATAACCGGTGTACTGAGTGCTGGTGATCGTCATCGGCCCCGATTGGCGGTGCAGTTTGCCGATGCCCGCGCCGGTGGCGGTGTCGTATTCCCAGCGGTTTAATGAAACAGGTTCAATGCGCAGTTCCATGCGATTGAGTTTGTCGTACACCATGGCAACGGTATTACCCTTGGCGTCTTTTTCTTTGAGCAGATTACCGAAGGCGTCATAGGTGTAATCCCAGGTGCCCATGTTGGGATCGATCATGCGTACCTTGCGGCCTTTCTTGTCATATAACATTTGCGTAAGGACGTAATCACCGTTGCTGAGATCACCGGCGGCCTTGCCCGGCGCACGCGTCTCGATGAGATTACCGATCGCGTCATAAAAGTACTGTATCTGGCCATTTTCGGCATCGATCACCTTGCGCAGGTGGCCGTCGGCAAAATTCTGCTTGACGCTGACGAGCGAGGTGACCGTGCCGGTGAGATTGGAACGGCGGCCAACGGTCGTGGTGGTGGTAAGACCGCTGGAACCGGTGGTTGTGGTCGTGCCGTTCGGCGCGGTCTCGCTTGCGATCCGGCCGATCGTGTCATAGCTAACAGTACCCCAGTACACCTGCGTTGCACCCGCAAAATACGGCGTGGAGGTTTTTGTCACACGGCCAGCAACGTCATATACCGTATCTTTGTAGATGCGGTTGCTATTGACATCGAAGGTCTCCGTACGCAGCCCGCGATTAAGCTGATCGTAATACACATTAGCGGGTTGACTCGCGGTTGCCTGGGCGGAGATGAAATAGACCGGTGCAATGCCTTGCACGCTGGCACAGGTGGCCGTAGTACAAAAGCCGCGCGAGGTGGTGCTCTGGGTGCCGTCAGCACGGCTCTCCGTGATGACTCGACCGAATCCATCGTATTGCCAGTTTGTAGTTAAGCCATTCGGACCGGTTTGCGACAAGGGCATCCCGAAACGCACATCGACGAGTTTGGTGTCAGTCTGATTGAGTGCGTTACGCGTGGTGATCTTGATCTGCGAGGCATTGATCGTGGCAAGATCATAATCCGAATAACTCTCGCGGGTTTGTAAGGTGAAGGGTATCCCTGCATAACCCTCAACGGTTACTTTTTTCTTCTCGCCGAAGTTATCGTATTCATACGTCGTTTTTATATAGTCGGTTTGTTTGAGTGCCGTGGGATCGGTGGGTGCTACAGGCGCAGTGAGCGCATCGGGTTCTTCGATGGTGTACCACAGCATGCCGTCCCACTGGCCACTGGTGTTGTACACAAACTGCGATTTACGCGTTTGCACCTTACTGTGACCGGTGTGCGTCACTGTTGACTGTGTCAGGCGCGACAAATGCCATTTGACAT
>JANNJI010000740.1:0-7691 GCA_031405795.1 Gammaproteobacteria bacterium | reverse complement strand
AAGACCACCAGCCGTGAAAAATCAGCACGACCCAATTGTTCGGCTGCTGCTAATGCGCCTAATGGCGGGTTCGCTGTATCGAAGTATATCTCTGTGTAACATTCATCGGCAGCAATAATGAAGCCATATTTATCAGACAGCGCGAATAATTCACGCCATTCATCCAGCGTCATCACCGCGCCGCTGGGATTACCGGGCGAACAGGTAAACACGAGTTGCACACGCCGCCAGACAGATTCTGGTACAGAAGCCCAATCCAGACGGAAGCGGGTCTCCGCGATGGTATTGATAAAATACGGGCGCAACCCACCGAGTAAGGCGGCCCCTTCATAGATTTGATAGAAAGGATTGGGGCATACCACCAGTCCATCGCGCTTGTTCCCGTCCAACACGGCTTGCGTAAGGGAAAACAATGCCTCGCGACTACCCAGCGTGGCAATAACCTGAGTGGCAGGATTGATGCGCGTAATGGAGTAACGGCGTTGTAACCAATCGGCAATGCTCTGGCGCAACGAATTGCCACCGGCTGTTGATGGATAACTGGCAAGACCATTGAGATTGGAACTCAACGCATCGCGAATACACCGCGGTATCGGATGCCTCGGTTCGCCAATAGACAGGTTAATTGGCGGCAATCGTGGATTAGGCACTACTTCTGCAAAAAGCCTTTGCAACTTTTCGAAGGGGTAAGGCTGGAGAAATTTCAGTTTAGGGTTGACGCTAACCATCGATTTTTCGTCGTTGCAAAACGTATCTCAGCTTATCGTAGACATCTTGCAGGCAACGTTCAGTGGTGTCCCAGCCAATGCACTGATCAGTAATAGAAACGCCATAGCGCAATGCAGCGGCGTTCCCACTCAATGACTGACTGCCTGGATAAAGATTGCTTTCAATCATCAAGGCCTTGATCGACTGATTGCCATCGACTATCTGATGGGTAACGTTATCGATCAGCAACGGCTGTTGTTCATGATTGTTCTGCGAATTGACGTGACTGCAATCGATCATAATTCTGGGTTTCAGATTCTGCTCGGCGAATAGTCGCTCGCACAACGCCACGTGTGCAGCATCATAGTTTGGTTTGCCGCCACCGCCTCTGAGCACAATATGTGTGTCCATATTACCGGTGGTTTGAATAACGGAGACACGGCCCTGGCTGTTAATACCCAGAAAACTATGCGACTGGGCACAGGACTTAATCGCATTGATCGCCACCTGCAGATTTCCATCCGTGCCATTCTTAAAACCAACAGGTGAAGATAAACCACTGGCCATTTCTCTGTGCGTCTGCGATTCTGTCGTGCGTGCCCCGATTGCCGTCCATGTGATCAGATCCTGCAGATATTGCGGTGATATAGGGTCAAGCGCCTCAGTGGCAACAGGTAGACCCAATTCTGCGATCTTAATCAATAACCGCCGGGCGATAACTAAACCTTCATTGACCTGAAAACTTCCGTCCAAATACGGATCATTAATTAACCCTTTCCAGCCAACCGATGTGCGCGGTTTTTCAAAATACACTCGCATGACCAGATAAAGCGTATCACCCAGATTGTATGCCAATTCCTTTAACCGATAGGCGTAATCCAGCGCCGCTTCGGGATCATGCACAGAACAAGGACCAACCACCACAAACAAACGGTGATCGGAATTATTCAGGATACGTGTCACCGCTTGCCTCGAACGATGAATGAAATTTTTCATGCCTGCCGACAATGGTTGCTGGCGTCTTATTTCTTCCGGCGTGCTCAGCACAAGCTGGGATTTTACCCGCAGGTCATTGCCGCTGCGTAATTCCGGTATTTCCATCAACATGCCCATTAGCGAAAATCTCGCGCTATAATCCGCTCAATGTTGCGTTCCGCCAAAGCCGCAATGGTTAAGGCAGGATTGGCACAACCGGTGTGGCCTGGCACCAGAGCGCCATCGATCACATACAGGCCATCGTAGTTTTTGACCGCGCCGATATTATCCGTTGCCCGGTCGAGCACAACCCCGCCCAGCGGGTGTGCGGTCACCGACGCCGTCACCGGTGCAGGCATCGCGCAGTGTCCGGACTTTGTACGCCGTACACTTCGTTTGTGTAAACCCCATGCAGCAGCGATCTTCTCATAGGTATCGGTTCCCGCATCAACAATTTTAGCTATATCCGGATCCGCGCCAGGCCATGATAAAACAACATCATCACTCGCCTGATCATAAGTAAAAAATCCTTTCGCCGGTGGCGTTGACATGCCAACTGAGGCGATCACACCTGTCTGTCCCTCGAGTGACCAATCCGCGTAACACTCAACCGATGTCGGTGCAATTGGATTTTGATGATCCTCGATCACTATTGGTACCGTACCACCCTGATGCGGCTTGATACGTGTGTTCAAGTCAGTGAGCTGACTGAAAAAGTCACCATTATTTCCCCAATGCTTGCCGACATCGCTATTGAGTGCCGGTAACCAATCACGCGCCTTTGCACGCACTAATAGTTTTGATGTCCCTATCGAGCCGCTCGCCATAAACAGTTTCTTAACCACATATTTTCGTTGTGACAGAACAGCACCATTGCTATCTATTTCATTGGCGATAACAACATAGCGACCATCGGGGCCTGCTTGAATTGCAGTGACGTTTTGTTGGGTTACAATATCGAGATAACCGGTTCCTTCTGCATATCTCAGGTAATTTTTATCGAGCGACAGTTTTGCACCACTGTTATTACCATACCAGAATTCACCGCTTA
Source organism: Gammaproteobacteria bacterium (assembly GCA_031405795.1). GTDB lineage: Bacteria > Pseudomonadota > Gammaproteobacteria > UBA6429 > Thiohalophilaceae > JACQBC01. The sequence goes on along the minus strand of JANNJI010000740.1, from coordinate 4,957 downwards.
TCACAGAAGGAACCCGTGTCCCTTGTAATTCATCCCAAACCGTTTCCCACGAGATGCCTAAGTCGAGGAGTTTTGTCGTCAATCCTGCATGACGACCAAGGTGCCACCACGTCCTGGCGGCCGCGTATTCGGGTTGCGCCAGGATGCGTCGTGGGATCGGTCGCGGCTGGATCACGGATCGCACACGCGGATAATAGATGGCATCCATCTCATTATAATCAACACTCTTACCAAAGGCCTTGCTGAGCAAAAATTGTGGTGGTTGATATAAAGCGCCGGCATAGACGAGCGATCCGCCGCCGACACCGGCACCGGCTAATGACGCGATCCCTTGCCCTAAAATGAGTTCAAGCACGCCGATAAATTTATTGATGGGTTTGGGTTCCCCCAATAATGCAACCTCACTAAGCCACGCGGAACGTCCATCCGGGTTTTGTAAGGTCGAAAATGTATTTTGTGCCTGGGTCAGCGGCCAGCGCTTGCCGCGTTCGAGCATAACAGCGTGAATACCTTGCTCAGCCAGACGCAATGCCGTGACCGCTCCACCAAAACCGGAGCCAATGATCATCACATCGATTGGTTCACTTTCAGCCGCCAAGGCACTTAACACCATTGGACTGCGGCAAACGGCGGCACCTGCAATGCCCAACCCCAGTGCTTTGATAAAGTTGCGTCGTGACAATTCCTTATTCATAAAACCTCTCCTTGTTGATATATGGTGAAAATTTTGTGTGCTACCGCCGTTTCATGCCTACCCATTTTAATTAGTTGATGTATGAGGCGACGTTAGTAAATAATTTCTGTCTGACGTGACTCATCTTGCTTCCTGCAACATGTACATAACTACAGTACGACGGCTCGATGCGACATGATCAGGTTATTTATTTCCTCATCCACTTCTGTGAAATCTACTTCATCATTTTTCAATAGGCGCGTGAGTAACTTACCCAGTATTTGGCACTCCCGCTCTTTGAATCCAAGCCGGGTAATCTCGCTCGTGCCGATTCGTAAAAAGCCGTCAACATTGATATGGTGTTTATGCAGCAGATCACGCAACCTGAAACCTTCTTTCCGCGAATAATTGGTAATAACTTGATGGCAATAGGTTGGCTCCGGGTAGTTTGTTGCAGCTAAACCATGTACCGGAATCCCTTCTTCGCGAAAGATACGCGCAATGGTTCGCGCATTGCTGACAACCTGATTGGCATATTCTTGCCAGAGAGTCTCCTCCAGTACAATGCCCGTTGCGGCAATACGCGCAAGATGTGGATTGCAAATCAAGGTTGGGCCATTCAGTGGAGTAAAATTTGCTAAGAGCTCCACTCTTTTGTGAATTTCTTCGTTGTTGGTGAGGATGATCCCTCCCTGCGGACCCGGGAAGGTCTTGTGCGTCGAACCAAAGAGTATATCCGCGCCCTCTCGTAGCGGGTCTTGGTATTGTCCACCAGCGATGAGTCCCAGTGAATGCGAACCATCATAGGCAACAAGACCGCCGTATCGATGTACAAGCGCCGCAATTTCCTTCACCGGCATTGGAAATGTCACGATGGATGAACCCAGTACAACCAAGGGCGGTTTGTGCTGATCTAAAAGCTCAAGCGTCTTTACAAGCTCAATCTGCCAAGTCGACTCGGAAAATGGTAATGGCAATGGCCGCCTGTCAAAAATTTCATAATTAAGCGGATAACCCCCGCCGGGGAAAAATGGCGGGACACGGCCCACATAGTCCTGAGTTTTTGTCAAAGCGAAAATCACCGCCAGCAGGGCCATGTTGCCGGAAATGGGCGAGAGATTGGCATACTCTGCGGCAAACACATTTTTTGCCATTTCCGTTACGGTGGAAATAATTTCTTGGGCAGGTCCTGTGCCTGCATAGAAGGAAGCTGCATAACGCGATTGTATATCTGAGTTAAGCGGCGCCATTGCTCTTTCTGACATTCTATTTTCGCTGACAATAAGGTTGATAGCATTCAGGCGTTCGGTATTATGCCGTTCCAAGAGATGTTCAATTATCCCTATATCTTTAATACTCTGTCGGCGCTCACGCAGATACTCAATATTCCCTGACATTCCTTGACTCCTTTGGATATAAATAAATTAATTTTTATCAAAAAAATATACAATGCATTTAAAACTTTCCATTGTTGTTCTTCCACTGCTCACGGGGTGGTATGGATTCGAGTGTATCCCAGTGTTCTGCGATTTTATTTTTTTCTACGCGAAACAGATCATAGAAAGAAACGTGACTGCCGCCAAAGCTACCCTCGCTGACAACCAATACAAAGTTACCTTCGCCGAATACCTTGTGAATACGCTCATATTTCATGGTAACACCCTGCTCCGCCATATCCTTGAGTGCAGCAGCGAGTCCAGAGAGGCCATCGGCAATGCGTGGATTGTGCTGAATGTAATTATCACCGTCAAAGTAACCCGCAAACTTGTCCAACTGGCCGTTGACCAGAATGTCATCGACGAATGCGCTAACCAATGCTTTGTTGGCTATCGTCTTGTCCAGATCAGTAATTTTTGTCATGCCGTCCCGCATGGTGCGACCACTTGGATTCAGGGTTGTCGGCTTCTCCTGTAAATTATCCCAGTGCTCAACGATCAAGCCATTCTCAAAACGGAAAATATCAAAACCTATCTTCGGACCAAAGAAATGGTAATCCGTGTGTGCTATAACATGGTCACTATCTTGAAATATTCGCACAGTATCGACCTTGGCAGAATTCTTAGGCAACTGTTGTAGCACTGCTCCAAAACCAGCCAAGCCGTCACCCACTGCCAGATTGTGTTGGATGTAATTGTTGGGGTTTATATAGGCAACTGGCGTGGGGTCTCCTGTTTCGATACTCTTGAGCAAGTCGACCACGTGTTGCCTGTAATTGCTGTGCATATGTTTCTCCTGATAAATGGTAACGGAATTCGCCATATCTGAGGTGTACATCACGGTTTGATGCCGCCTTGTAACCTTATCGTCATCTCAGAAAAATAGAATGTTTTATCTCGTTTTGGTAATTTCTCACAGTATCACGCCAATGCACGAGGTATATTTCTGCTTATTAGTGATACATAACGGACAAGGAGTGCCTATGTACAAAATAAAATCGGCAGAGTGCGGAATCATACCCGTGCACTACAGCCCACCCCCTACCTACAGGTTGGATCTGGAAATCTTTCCTTTCTCAGATCTCAGACGACGAGTAAGCGCAGACTTCTTGCGAAACCCGGAACAGATCAAATTCCATTTATTGGTTTACATCACAAAAAACCAGTGTGTACATACTGTGGATTCTGAATCTATTGATTGCCGACAAGGTTCGCTGCTCATACTGCATCCAGGGCAGGTACATCTCTTCGATACGACAGCAGACTGGCAAGGCTGGGTTGTTATTTTCCGCCCCGAATTTTTGCAACCAATTACAGCCACACCACTTGTAACCGAACTGGAGGTTTTTTGTCAATTAGAAGAGTTGCCCATGCATCTTAGCTTGAATGAAAACCAGCAATCGGTGGTAGAGGAAAGTATCGTGCGAATGTTCCATGATGCTCAACTCCAGGCTAACACGCATACCCTTGATATGCTTTTACGAAATCAATTGCATGCACTGCTTAATCGTATACATCTTATCGTCACCAGTTACCAACAAGATGAACGTCTTGGCACAGTCCTGCTGCAACGATTCAAGCGTTATCGGCTTGCAGTCGAGCAGGATTTCCATCGTCTTCATCGGGTTACGGATTACGCTACATATTTGGGCTATTCAGAAAAAAGCCTCTGTCGTGCGGTACTGGCATTTACCGGCCTCAGTGCTAAGGCCTTTCTATCAAAAAGAATTCTGTTGGAAGCCAAACGGTTGCTGATCCACACTGGCTCGCCGGTGTCTATGATCGCCAATAAGCTGGGTTATGATGAGGCAACAAATTTCATTAAGTTCTTCCGACGCGAGGCCGGTTGTTCACCCGGTGACTTCCGGCGGCGACATGCAGTGCGTTAACCGCACAAGCAGATGGAGCTGTTGTATCTACTCAACCTGAGCAAGCTGTGGCTGCGCACTCTTGCTTGTGCGGTTGTGCCTGGTCCAATACTCCTTGAGCAAGGCGACCATAACCTGGGTATCCTGTTCGATCTCACCCATCATACATAGCTGCACCCAGTTTTTCTTCAGGAGGAATTCGCTGCGGTAACTGATCAGGATATCGTTATCTTCAAGCATCGTGCCCACTTCGAGTGATGACATAAAGGCCGGCAGTGGGACAGTGATAACCGCAGGTGATGCATAAGCTGCGGGGACAAGAATGGGTAGCCCTGATTTTTGTAAATCGTGGCGTATCTGGCTGGACCACGCGGTGATATGTTTGTAACGCTGTCCCCAGTCCTGGTGTTCCAGTGCAGCTGACAAGGCATATAACGAGTTTGATGAGAGGGTGAAGGGCATACCATTTTTTTCCGCGTAAAAGCCCAGATCAAGATAGCGCGGTAATGTGTGGCCTGCCGGCGCGATGTGATGGTTATAAAATACCATCGCCAATCCCGGTAACGAGCCAAGGCCTTTGCCGCTTACGCATGACGCCAGATAAACTTTGCTGAGATTGATCGGCACTGTCCCGATCGCGCTGATGCAGTCGAGACACAAGTGGATATTTGCGTTACTACAAATATCCGCAAGCGCCTCGATATCATTCAGCATGCCGGTAGAGGTCTCACAATGGACTGCCCACAACCAACGGATAGCAGGATCATTATCTACCGCGCGTTTAATCTGTTGGCTGTCAACCCTTTCACCGGGCAGCGCCTCTACAGCCTGGAACGACAGGTTGGCGCGTGCCGCTTGATCCGCAAGACGCTGACCGAATTCACCATTAATCAGGATCAAACCTCTGCCGCCGAGTAAGGACAACTGCGCGGCTATCGCATCATTGGCCAGTGTTCCTGAGCCCATCAGGATTACCACCT
>JANNJI010000739.1:0-3330 GCA_031405795.1 Gammaproteobacteria bacterium | reverse complement strand
GTTTTCTGATCGGTTTGATACCGGCAAGGCGGTGATTGTGCCGTATTTGCATCATCGCGGTTGGCGTTCGGTAGATACCTTGATCATCAGTCACGGGGATAACGATCACATCGGTGGCGCCGCGTCGCTGGCCGAACAGCTACCGGTGCAACAGATCCTCACCAGTGTCCCGGAGAAAGTGGCTTGGGCGGAGGTAACGATGTGTCAGGCCGGACAGCAATGGGACTGGGAAGGCGTCCACTTTGCCATTTTGCACCCCACATCGTATGAGGATCACCAAGGCCGGGCGGGCAATAATCGTTCGTGTGTGCTGCGGATCAGCCTCGGCGAGCACCACGTGTTGCTGACCGGGGATATTGAAGCGAGTGCTGAGCGGCAATTGTTGACGCATGCGCGACAACAGTTAGCAGCGGATATCCTGGTGGTTCCGCATCACGGCAGCAAGACCTCGTCGACCCTGGCGTTCATTCAACAGGTGCAACCGCGATATGCGCTGTTTCCAATCGGCCATGCCAACCGGTTTGGCTTTCCGCACCCGGATGTACTGACCCGTTACCGGGCGGCCGGTATCACCACATACGACACTGCACAGCAAGGCGCCATTGAGTTTAAGCTCCGTTTGGGCCAAATCATCGAGCGGCCACGTGGTTATCGGGCAGAAATTACACGATATTGGCATTTGCGCTAAAGTCTTGCGCAGGTTGTCCTTTGCGCGCGGGTGCGTCTTTGTTAAAGTGAGCGCCGTTTCTTTCATGTTGGTACTTAGGATAGGAGGGTAATGCGTGTTTGATATGATCATTTCCGGCGGGATTGTCATGATTCCAATCCTGCTTGCATCGGTAGTAGCACTGGCTCTGGTAGCCGAGCGATTTTGGTCATTACGTGAAAGCCGGATTGCACCACCCTCGCTGGTAACGCAGATTTGGCAATGGTACAAATCGAATACACTGGACGACCAGCGCATTGAAGCGTTAAGCAACAATTCGCCGTTAGGCCGTATCTTGGCGGCAGGCTTGGTTAATCGCCGCCATCCGCGCGAGATCATGAAGGAAAGTATCGAAGACACGGGTCGCCAGGTGGCACATGAATTAGAACGTTTTCTCAATACCCTGGGGACGATTGCCTCGATTGCGCCCTTGCTGGGATTGCTAGGGACGGTGACTGGGATGATCCAGGCCTTTGCCGCCATCAGTGCCCATGGTGTGGGTAATCCTACCGTGGTTGCCTCCGGTATCGCCGAGGCCTTGATCACTACTGCCGCCGGGTTGTTTGTCGCTATTCCGACCTTGTTCTTTTACCGTCATTTCCGTGGCAAGGTGGATGCCTTGGTACTCAAGATGGAAGAAGAAGCGCTGAAGATCGTCGATATTATTCATGGCGAGCGAGAAACCACCGATACGACGGCTGCAAAAAAGAAATAACCTATGAATTTTCGATCAAAACGTCCCGATGACACAGAAATCAGCATGGCGCCGATGGTGGATATCGTGTTTCTGCTGTTAATCTTTTTTATGGTGACCACCACGTTTAATCGCGAAGCAGAAATTCAGATCGATTTACCGGAGGCGTCGGGCAAGCCATTGCCAAAAGAGGCGTTTGTCTTGGATATCTCGATCGATAACCAGGGCCGCTACTTCGTGAATCAAAAGCGCGTACGTGACGGTAAGGTGGAAACCCTGGTCAGTGCGATCAAGCTTACGATGGGCAACAATAGTAAAGTACACGTGCTGATCAGCTCAGATAAAAACACGCCCTATCAATCCGTTGTTTCCGCCATGGATGCGGTACGTCAACTCGGTTTGAATAAGTTCAGCCTTACCATCAAACAGTCCAGCGAAGACAAATAAGTACTGATGGCTACCTCATCAAATACAGCCAGTAGCGTTGCCGTCTATCGTCGCTTGTTAAGTTATACATTGCCATATTGGCCGATATTTCTATTGGCGATTTTCGGCATGGTGTTGTTTTCAGTGACGGATGCTGCCTTTGCGAAAGTTGTGCAGCCCATGATTGATGGCAGTTTTGTCAAAAAAGATCCTGTTACAATTATCTGGGTGCCGATTTTACTGATTATCATCTTTGCCATGCGCGTGATAGGTAATTTTTTATCTTCGTATTGCATGAGCACAGTGGCGCGCAATGTCGTCCGCGATTTAAGATCAAGGTTGTTTGATCATCTGTTATGGCTACCTTCATCTTATTATGACCGGACTTCTTCAGGTGGCTTGGTTTCTAAGATGGTATACGACATTGAGCAAGTTGCTGATGCATCATCCAATGTTGTAACGATCCTGATTCAGGATACGCTGACAATTATCGTCTTATTGATCTTTATGCTGTATCAAAGCGTTGAATTGACGCTGTTGTTGCTTTTTATTACACCTTTGTTGGCGATGATTGTTGTTTATGTCAGCCGCCGCTTCCGTAAATTAAGTCGTCGCATTCAGAGTTCGATGGGGGATGTTTCAACCGTCACGGAAGAAACGATTGATGCGAATCGCGAGATTAAGATATTTGGTGGTCAGGAATATGAGCGCGGCCAGTTTGATACCATCAACGAATACAATCGCAAACAATTTTTGAAATTTTCTGCCACCAACGCCATAAGTTCGCCGACCATTGAATTCATCGTAGCAACCACTTTTGCAGGCATCCTGTTTTATGCCACCCAACCAGCCATTTTGGTGACGCTCACACCAGGAAAGTTCATGTCATTTCTGGTGGCTATGTTGCTGTTGATGCAGCATGCGCGGCGTTTGACCACAATAAATTCCTCATTACAACGCGGTCTTGCGGCGGCACAAAGTATATTTAATTTTCTCGCTGTACCAACAGAAAAAAATACCGGCACCAAGATCGTTGAACATGTCCGCGGTAACATCGAATTTAAGGACGTGGTGTTTTCCTATGATTCAATCACGCCAGCGGTGCTCAACGTGGACAGCTTAACGATCATCGCAGGGCAGCGCGTGGCTTTCGTCGGACGTTCAGGTGCCGGCAAGACCAGCTTAGTCAGCCTATTGCCACGATTTAATGACTATAACCGGGGGTCAATTACCATTGATGGTTCTGAGATTAAAGATTTAACCTTGGAGAACCTGCGTTCACATATCGCCTTGGTGAGCCAGCACGTGACATTGTTTAACGATACCATCGCACATAATCTGGCGTATGGTTCTCTGGGTAAAGCAAGCATGGATGACGTACGCCGCGCTGCAAAGGCAGCCCATGCGTTGGATTTTATTGAAAAATTACCGAACGGATTTGATACTATTGTCGGTGAGAACGGGGTAATGTTGTCCGGTGGTCAACGTCAACGGCTGGCTATCG
>JANNJI010000738.1:0-2019 GCA_031405795.1 Gammaproteobacteria bacterium | reverse complement strand
ACGCAGGTGGTCGTCATGGCAGGGACAACGAAGACCGAGCGCACGAAGAAGAAGTAGGGGGAGCGGCCAAGCCATCCTTCTTGCTCGCGGAACGCGCACGATCAGTAAATTGTGTGAGCCTTATCACTATTTCTCTCAGACGGCCGGTTGACAATCTATCAGTAGGTAGATAAGCTTGCCCCCATGAATGCCAACCCGATACTAACCCAACTCATGGACGTCGCTCAGTCGCTGGTGCAAACCCGCGGCTATAACGCGATGAGTTACCGGGATCTGGCCGATGAGGTGGGCATCAAAACCTCCAGTATTCATTATTATTTCCCAACCAAAGAAGACTTAGGGAACGCCCTGCTGGTGCGTTACCGCACTGCGTTTAAAGGCGCAATAGCGATGATTGACGCCGAGGTTACCGATCCAAAACTCAAGCTGGAGCGCTACGTCGATCTGTTTGTGGATACGGCACGCACCGGCAAGATCTGTCTGGGCGGCATGTTTGCCACCGATAGTTCGACTTTGCCGGAGTCGATGCAGGAAGAAATAAAGCGGTTTTATGCAGACAATGAGGCCTGGCTGGCTGGCGTGTGCAAGCAAGGCAGAGATACGGGTAAATTCAGTTTCGACGGTTCACCACGGATTAAAGCGGAGATCCTTTTTTCGATGCTGGAGGGGGTGTTAATAGCAGCCCGATTATTTAAGGACGAAAGACGTTTATTAAGTGCAGGGGAATGGATTCAACGTAGTTTAACCAAGTAATATTTTTTTACATCACAATCTATCTACTAATAGATTAACTCATCAAAATAGGAGCGGTTATGGAATTTGCAGGCAAAGTGGTACTTATTACCGGTGGCGGCACCGGCATGGGAAAAAAGACAGCGCAATTGTTTCTCGAACAAGGCGCCAATGTTGTTATTAATGGCCGTCGCAAAGAGTTATTGGAAAAAACGGCCAAGGAACTTGACCCATCAGGTCAACGTGTCTTGACCATGGTGGGATCAATCAGCGTGAAGGCAACCGCAATTGCCATGGTTGCGGCGGCGGTGAAACGTTTTGGCGGCGTGGATATTCTGGTAAACAACGCCGGTATTTTTAAGCCAACCGCATTTTTAGATCATACCGAAGAGGATGTCACCGCGTACATTGATACGATTTTCAAAGGGACTTTTTTTGCAACTCAAGCCGCCATACCGCAGATGCAAAAACGCGGCGGCGGTGCGATTGTCAATGTTGGTTCCATGTGGGCACTGCAAGCGGTGAGTGTGACACCCTCCAGTGCTTATTCGGCTGCAAAGGCAGGTGTCCATGCGCTCACCCACAATCTGGCGCTGGAGTTTGCCAAAGATAAGATTCGGGTGAATACGGTGGCACCTGCGGTGGTCGAGACACCGGTATTTGATACATTTCTAACACCGGCGCAGGTTAAAGAAGTATTGCCGACCTTTAATGCCTTTCACCCGCTGGGCAGAAACGGTCAGCCACAAGACATCGCTGAGGCGATTTTGTTTCTGGCGAGTAACCGCGCCAGTTGGATCACCGGCGTGGTCCTGCCGGTAGACGGCGGCGTGATGGCTGGTCGGTAACTTCACTCACATCCCGGTAATTAATTTGCCGGGATGTTATGTCATGAACTTGTATTTTTTATAGAGGTATTCGCCATGAAAAATAATGATCAGATAGTTTACGCAGAGGTTAATGTTACTTGCAGTTGCGGTAACACCTTTACGACACGTTCGACCCGAGATGCCGCATTACACATTGAGGTGTGTGCACACTGTCATCCGTTTTACACGGGGAAACAGCAACGGCTTGCTACATCAGGGCGGGTGGAAAAATTCAAGCTACGTTATGCAAGAAAAGATAATAAGGTGATGTCATGACTGCTCAATCGAAAATAACCTGGGTTGTTTTTACCCTACTACTTTGTACTTCACTGTTTACCTCTGCCGCAAAACGTAGCGAGGCACCTCAGCAATCGGGTCCTCATATTGTTTGGAACAAATGGGCGCCGGAGACCTTTGA
>JANNJI010000737.1:0-1433 GCA_031405795.1 Gammaproteobacteria bacterium | reverse complement strand
CTCACGCTACACACCAGCGCCACCGGCGCGGCGGCGGATAAACGCAGCGTCTCCGGCCAGATTAAATTTGATTTCTTAGGTCGCGCCATTGAACAACGTTATCCGGTAGTGGAAGAACTCAGCATCGCCGCGGGCGCGTTTAATCCGCAGCTCGACAGCACCGCGCCCACCCGCACCGCCTACGATATTCTGGATCGCGTCACCCAAATCCAAATCCCCGATAACACCACCACGCAGATGCGTTACGGCATCGAGCACGACCGCGACGGCCACACCCAATTTGTCACCACCACCATCGACCCGCGTGCCGCCAAAAAGGAAATGTACCGCAACGTCCGCAACCTCACCACCGGCGTACGCGAATACAACCGCAAGGGTGCCGAGGCGATTTGGACCAGTTATACCTATGATGCCCTGAATCAAATCACCCGCATCGAAGACAACCACCACAACGTCACCACCGCCCAGTACGATCAATTCGGCCGCCGCCTCGAACTCAACAGCCCCGATGCCGGCCGCACGAGTTGGGAATTCGACTTAAGTAACAACCTCACCAAAAAAGTCACCGCCAATTTGAGACCGGTGGGCAAAGCGATCACCTATGACTACGAATTCAACCGCCCCAAAGCCATTAACTACCCCACCTACCAGAGCAACAACGTCCGCTATGAATACGGCGCCGTCGGCGCCCTGGATAACCGCGTCGGCAGAATCACCCGCATCTTAGATGCCACCGGCGTCGAAGAGCGCTACTACGGCAAACTCGGCGAAATGACAAAAGAAGTCAAACACATTCATCACCACCACCACGGTCATGACGAGATACACAAACACCACGACAAACACGATCACGACGACGACCGCCACGTCGAAGACACCTTCACGACACAGTATGTCTACGACACCTGGGGACGGTTACAAACCCTCACGTATCCTGACGGTGAAGTCCTCACCTACCAATACGACGCCGGTGGCAATCTCAAAAGTGCCCAAGGCAAACACGAATTCATTATCAAACACCACGACGACGGCAAGCGCAGTACTTTACCCAGAATTGTCATCACCGACTATTTAAAGCGCCTGGAGTACGACCGGTTTGAATCCCGCGTCTACTTAGAACAAGGCAACGGCGTCAAAAATAATTTCAGTTACGACGCCCAAACAAGACGCCTGAGTAATCTGGCGAGCATCCGCCCCAGCGGCTACGCATTACAGAATCTCAACTACCAATACGACGCCATCGGCAACATCACTCAACTCGCCAACGCGATTCCCTTTGTCCCCTCATTCCCCCGCGACTACGGCAGCCACTACGGTGAACACGACGGCCACCGCGATCACAGCGGCCACGGCGACGACCATGATCGCGAACACAAAGTCTGGCAAATGGGCCCCGCCCAACAAGATTTCGAATACGACGATCTCAATCGTCT
>JANNJI010000736.1:0-5303 GCA_031405795.1 Gammaproteobacteria bacterium | reverse complement strand
GTTCCAGATATTCGCACCACCGCTGCCATCAACGGCAATGTGGAATCCGTCCGCCAAGGCCCCGCCAGTGGTAGAATTGGAGAGTTGGATACCTACAGTCGAGGCACTTCCCTCGTGCAAACTCAGTTTACGATTCGGACTCGTCGTGCCGATGCCGACGTTGCCGGTGGACTTGATGCGGGCGCGCTCGACGCCATTGGTGTTGAAGTTTAATCTGGGAACAAGGTTACCGTGACGGGGCTTTTCATGGCCATATCTATGCCGATGCGCTGGAACAGTTACGCGCCTGGCATACGCAGGGCATTCAACTCGCGGTGTATTCCTCCGGTTCGGTGTATGCGCAAAAACTGTTGTTTGCCCACACCGAGGCCGGTGATCTCACCTCGTTATTTAGCCATTATTTTGATACGAACATCGGCGCCAAGATCGACAGCAATTCCTATACTCAGATCGCCAAGGCCATGGGTTTGCCTGGTAATGAAATTTTATTTTTGTCAGACATCAAGGCCGAATTAGATGCCGCCAAACAAGCCGGTCTGCACACCTGTTGGTTGGTGCGTGATGCCAGCCCCGATCCGCAAGCGCAACATACGCAGGTAAGTCAATTTGGTGACATTCGTTTGAGCTAGGTTTTTTGCGGGTCAGCCCCAGGTTCGACAGGGCTGTATCAGGGGGAAATTTATTTACGGATCAGATAACCGATAATTCCACCTGCGGCAGCGGAGAGGATGGACATGGCCCACTTCTTTTCTTCGGGCCCGGCGGTCGCCGATGTCAGGGTGCTGTAACACAGCCATGCAATTAACATCACAAAGGCAAGGGCGGCAACAAACAAGGCGATGTCCTTGAACAACCGCACGCGCCGCTCGCCATCAGTTTCCTCGCGCTCAACCGAAACACTGAATTTGTGGTTCGGTGGCGGGTTGTTAAGGTCAATGCTGCTCACAGGCCAACTATTTCAGTTTCGAGTTTCTGCGTACTTGGTTCGACAAGGCCCAACTTGAGTCCGCGCCGCTTGCCGTCACGCGCCGCCAAGTACAAGGTCAGGGCCTTGCGTAGGATCTCACTTTTATTGGTTTCACTCTCTACAACAGCCCGATCGATCTCTTTATTGAGATCATCGGACAACACAACGTTGAAGCGAACGGACATAGCAATCTCCTGATGCGCGAATAGTATGTATTATATACACCATAAATACACACTGTGCAACCCGATATCCAGAACCAGTGACGGGCCAAGCCGACCGGGACGACACATCACAGAGCAACGGCTTACTGTCGTCGCTGAGAAACCTGTTCAATCAATACCATAACTATTTGATTAATAACTAATAGAGAACGATAAATTGTTATTAGCGGTATAAACCAGCCCAAGGATAGCTGCTAATTTGCCTCACTCGCGCCCCTGTGCAGGAATCTGGTCTGAAACTTGCTCTCATCTGTAGATGACAGGCGCGTGTGCCAATATTCGGTGGGGTATGACATGTTCAAATTCTTGAAAAAAAAGACCCAGGCGGTAAACAGGGTTGTTGGGGTATGCCTTGCCGATGATGGTGTTGCCCTGGCGGCGGTGACGCGTGACAACGACCAGGAATTTCATCTCACCCACTACGCCTATGCGCAGTGTGATTCTATTGATGCAATACAGGAGGTGGTGACGAATTGGGTGAAGGAGTTCAACCTAAAAGGCCTGCACACCAATTTTGTGCTTGGCCCGCATATGTTTAGTTTTATCCTGACGGAAGCGCCCGAGGTCAAACCCGAGGAGCTGGCAGCGGCAATGCGTTGGAAGATCAAGGATGTTATTCAATATGATTTGACCGATGCCGTAGTGGATTCCTTCGTTATACCTGGGCAAAAAGAACGAGGCCGCCAACCCATGGCCTATGCGGTGTGTGCCGCAACCGATGTGTTACGTGCGTATGTCACCACAATTGAACAAACGCAGTTGCGCTTGAATACCATCGATATTCCACCGATGGTGCAGCGCAATGTGGCGCAATTACTGCCGGAAGAAAAATCAGGTGTCGCTTTATTGGCATTAGGCAAGACGCAGGGACTTATTACTGTGTGCCGCAACGGGGTGCTGTATTTAGCTCGTGACCTGGACGTGGGTTGGGGGCATTTTGAATTACAGACAAAAGATCAAACGCAGGCGCCGGGTTTAGCGTTGGATGGTGATGCGCCAGCAAACCAGCGCGTATTTGACACCATTATTCTCGAAGTACAGCGTTCATTGGATTATTACGAGAGTCATTTTGCGCAACCACCGATTCAAAGCCTGGTTATCGCCCCTCTACCGCAGACCATTCCCGGTATGGTGGGTTACATCGCCAGTAATCTGGGTATCCAGGTCAGGGAATTAGATCTCAATCCATTACTGGAACCCCAGGTAATGATGGAACGGCAATTGCAAGCATTGTGTCTACCAGCTATCGGTGCTGCACTGCGCTGGCCCATCGCCGCATAACGTTTTGGTCACAGGAGTGACAATGCAACAAATTAATTTATATCAAGCCAGCTTGCGGCAACCACAAGAAACATTGTCGATTCGGCAAGTCGGCAAGCTATTGATCGGCGTGCTTGTTCTGCTGGGGGTGGCTAATGCCATACAAGTCTGGTTGGGTTATCGCAGCAATAACACGCTTGCCGAGTTGCGTATAGAACAACAAGCGATCATCACCACGGTACAAACGCTCAATCAAGAGATCGTTCTAAGAAATGATAATGGAAAAATTGCTGCGCAACTCACTGAGCTTGACCGAGAACTACAGAACAAACAACAGGTGTTCCAACTGTTGTCCGGTAAACGTTTTGGTAATGTAGATGGTTTTGCCACACAGTTTTCCGGTTTGGCCCGTCAGCGTATTGAGGGTTTGTGGCTCACCGAACTATACATTCATGAGGGCGGTGAAAAACTGAATATTCGCGGTACAACCATGCAGCCGGAATTATTGCCGCGTTATTTGCAACGGCTTTCCAAAGAGCCGGTTTTCCACGGCGTTGAATTTAAAACCTTTGTCATGCAACGCGATAAGGATCACAGTCAGGTGAATTTTGATCTGCGATCGAGTGTCGAGGGAAAAGGCAAATAGTGCGGAAAAAACTGCAAAAACTACAGCAACGTTATCAATCGCTCAAACCGCGCGAACGTGTGATCGTGGTCAGTGGAATTAGCATGGCGCTGGGCGTCGTTTGGTTTAATCTCGTATTTAATTCAATTGCACAGAAATCCGCAGTCAATAATACGGAGATTATGACTTTACAGACAACAGTGGCAACCTTGCGCCAACAACAAGCAACATTAGTACAGCAACGCAATCAAGACCCCAATCAGGCTGAGAAACAACGCCTACAGCGTACACAAGAGGAACTCGCCAAGCTCGATGCGCAACTCAAGGAAAAACTACACACACTGATTGCCCCGCAACAAATGGCCAGCGTGTTAGAAGCCATGTTGCAGCAAAATGCGCAACTGCAATTGCAGCGTGTGCAGAGCATGGGCGTGAAACCCCTATTAGCTGACAATGAGGAGGCAGAAGAGGGCGAGGAGAAACCGGCCGCCACCGTCGAGATTTACCGGCATAGCCTGGAGATCGAATTTACCGGCAGTTATCTGGCAACACTGGCGTATCTCAAAGCCCTGCAAGCCTTGCCGTGGGATTTTTACTGGGACGCTGTGCGTTTGGAAGTAGACAAGTATCCAAATACACGGGTGGTGATTACGGTACACACATTAAGCTTACGCGAAGGATGGATCGGTGTTTAAGCAACGGCGAATAAACAACGGGGTGGCGTCAGCCATCAGGCAAACCGTCAACAAAAAATGTAATTTAGTATTGTTGTTGACGACTTTCTGTCAGATCACCGTGCATGCCGAGGTATTACATGACCCCACCGCGCCGCCGGGCCAGGGTTACTCGGTAACTAAACCTGCGGGCACAATTACTGCTCCACAATGGGTATTAACCTCAACGTTGATCGCCACAGATCGGCGGTTGGCCAACATCAATGGCACCATGGTTGCCGTTGGTACACAGGTCGCAGGTGCGCAAGTCACTGCAATTGAACCGGACTATGTGCGTTTGCGCAAGGGTGATAAAGAACTGATACTGGAGCTGTTGCCCAGGGACATTAAACGAGTGGCAAAGGGAACACAACCATAATGCAGACACATCATTTATTTCGGATCACCGTACTGCTACCAGTTGTCCTGGTAGCGTGCTCGACCCCGGCGCCACCGGACACACGAACCCTGGCGTTGATTGAACAAACGCTGGATAGCAGTATTAAAGGTAATCAAGCGCAGCAAACCAACAAGCCACCGAGCAGTGTCAATGAAGCGTTATTGCCACCGATCAACTTGAATCTGCCGACGCAGGTGCAGGTCGATGTCGAGCCGCATTTTGATTTAAAGGTCGACCAAGTTGACGCACGCCAATTCTTTATGGGGCTGGTCGACGGTACGCCGTACAACATGGTGGTGCATCCACAAGTGAAGGGAAAAATTACCCTTGATTTAAAAAATGTGGCCGTACATGAAGTGATGGAAACCGTGCGCAGTGTCTATGGGTTCGATTTTGAAAAAACCAAAACTGCGTACCATGTTTATCCCGATGTGATGCGCACGCGGATTTTTAAAGTGGATTATATCGACGTCAAACGCAGCGGCAGCTCGAAAATTTCAGTGAGTTCAGGTCAGGTTACGCAAACCGCGCGCGGAGGTAGCAGTAGCAGTACAAGTTCAGGTTCAAGCGGTGCCAGCAGTCCGCGTGATACCGTCGCCGCCAGCAGCATCAATACCAATAACGTATCGAATTTCTGGGAGGATCTCCAGTCAACGCTAACGATGTTAATTGGCAAAGACAAGGGGCGTAACGTCGTGGTCAGCCCGCAATCCGGTATTGTAGTGGTGCGCGCCATGCCGGACGAGTTACGTTCGATTGAAGAGTATTTAAAAAGTACGCAAACCGTGATGCAGCGGCAAGTGTTGCTTGAAGCCAAAGTACTGGAAGTAACGCTCAGTGATGGATTCCAGGCAGGTATTAACTGGAGTGCATTAAAAAATACCGGCAACAGTAAATATCTGCTCGGCCAGGTCGGCGGCGGCTCAGTATTTGGTTCGGGCGTGACCAGCCTCAATGGTGAACCAGGTACGCTTGATCCCGGTAACTTGTCACAAGTGGCTTCAACCGCGACCACTGCCTTTGGCGGGGTATTCACCGCGGTGGGCGATGATGCGTGTACCGACCTGGCCTGGCCGTTGTTCGACCAGGCGTTCCGCCGTAGCGACGACCCGCG
>JANNJI010000735.1:0-12854 GCA_031405795.1 Gammaproteobacteria bacterium | reverse complement strand
GTATGACACTAGTTAGCGACAACCGGAGGGGCCTCTTTAGGTGTAAAACTGTGATGAAGCCGCTGAAAAATCCCGGTTAATCCTGACTAACCGGCCCTCCTTGCTTGAGTATTTGCGTGGCGATGTGGGCAATATCCGGGTTACTGTCACCGGTCAGCTGTTGCAAAACTCCGGAGGTCACCCCTGGATTACGCAGGACCTCAAATCGCACATCGGTCACTGCGTCGTGCGCTAACACCGCCAGGACTTCCTCAGGGGCGTATTCAAACCGTCCCATCACCCCACGGACTTGAGCATCCTTGTCAGCAGCCAGTTTTTTGTACGCCGACAGCGGCGCCGATAAATTAGTCGCCACCGCAATGCGGACTTGCGGATGTGGATCCGCAGCAAGTTTCTCTAATGTCGTCGACGGTGTTTTACGATTACGTGCGATCTTTTCGCGTACCTCAAACTCGGATGCATTGGCCAATTCCGCCAACTGTGACGGGCTTGTTGATGGCAGCCCTGCCAGACGAGTACGCACACCGACATCGTCTGCCGCACAGGCAACTCCGGTGGCAACAATAATCAATAACGCGAATAACCTGTTGTGAAAATCAAATATGTTCATAGTGTTCATCTGCACAGAGCGAAATTATCTATTTTCTGGTATGGCCGATTATCCCTGTCGAAGAGGTATAGTACAACACTGGCTCGTGGATAAATCAGATTTTTTTTGGCATCCCCACTTTGTTCTGGGCTACACTTAACATCTCGAATAATAAAATTGGTCTCACACACCATGGACAAGCCAAACAATAAGCCACGCATCCTTGCCGTTGATGATTCACGTGTGATGCGTGTCGCCATGAAAAAAATCCTGGGTGGCAGTTATGACGTCATCGAGGCCGAGCACGGTGAAGATGCCTGGACCTTGTTGATTAATGACCCAACTATTCTCGTCGTGTTCACTGATCTCTCCATGCCGTATCTGGATGGTTTTGGCCTGCTCGAACGCATGCGCCAGTCAGAAGATGATCGCCTGCGGGACATGCCCGTCATTATTATCACCGGCAAAGATGACGATGATGAAACCAAACAACGTGCGCTGGACAAAGGCGCCAGTGATTTTATTACCAAACCCTTCGAGTCGGTACATTTACAAGCCCGCGCCAAGGCGCATATCAAATTTAATCAAACCTCCAGCCAATTGCTCGATGTCTCCGGCAAACTTGAGAAACAGGCGGCGGTGGATGAACTCACGGGATTGGGCGGCCAGCGTTACTTTTGCAGGGTCACCGAGGAAACCGTTTCCTACATTCGCCGTCATGGTGGTCAATTGGTGCTGCTGTATATGGACCTGGATGATTTTAACATGGTTTTCATCAAGCATGGCAAAGCGGCCGCCGATGCCATTATCAAAACCATCGGTCAGCAATTAGCAAAATTTGTCCGCAAGGAGGACATGCTTGCGCGCATTGGCCTGGCAAAATTCGGCATGTTACTGCGCGATACACCGCTGGCTACCGCTGAACAACTGGCGGAGCGGATGCGGCAAATGATCGCCAATCTGCAAATTAAAATTGGCCAACACGACAAGCTGGCGGTCACCGCCAGTATTGGCATTTTCGAGCCCGATCCCAAAATCAGCCTTGATCTCAAACTCCAAATCAGCATGGCGGAAAAATGTTTGGCGGAGGCCGTCCGCGCTGGCGGCAATCGTATCATCGTCGCCAGTGAGCAAAGCGAAATAAATCCAGAATTGGTCAATCTCGAAACGACCTTAAGCTACATTCATCGCAGTGAAGAACATAAACTCCGGCCCATTACCCGCGCGATCATCCTGCGGCTACTGCCGTTGTTAACCTATCTGGCCAATGAAGTGGGTGGCGAATTCAAGACCCTGGTGGAAAAAATCAACATCACCTATAAATCGTGATCAATTCGCCCACCACAGGCGCGCCCGTAAACCCCATTCGGTGGTATAGCCCACCTCTTTTGCGACAATCTCGCCCTGTCGATTTATGATAAAACTGGCCGGCACACCCCGCACACCGAAACGTTGCATTAACACCCCGCTGTCATCGACGATAACAGGAAACGACAACTGATGTTCTTGCAGATAAGCCCGCACCGCCTGTTCACCTTCGGACTGAATTGCAATCGTGACGACATTATGATCATGGCTGATGCTCTGGATCGAGCCTTGCTCCAATTTACACACCCCGCACCAGGTCGCCCAGAAGTGTAACAAGACAGGCCGCTCTTTCGCCAAGTCGGCCAGGTTCACGGTTTGTCCGGCCAGGGTCATCGCCACCAATGCAGGCGCGGGACCCGAGGGTAAATCGCGTTGCATCCAGGCGCGTACTGCAAAATAGATCACAAGAAACGCGAGGACTTCCAAGGTTAGCTTGACCCAGCGACGCTTGAGCATTGACTTAATCATGGTTAACATTATTCAAGTTCCTCGGGAAATTTCCGAATACTATCAGACGTAACAGAATGGAGATAATACCCCTATGACAAAGTTGAAGGCATTTACCACTCATCTTGGCATTAGTCTTATCATTTTTCTGATTGTGCTGTATTTCATCCTGGTGCGGTGGTACCCGTTCCCGTATTTCAATACCGATGGCGGTTGGCAGGGTATCCGGATTCTTGCCTTTGTCGATGTGGTGTTGGGACCAATGCTCACCCTGCTGGTGTTCAAACAGGGCAAAAAATACCTGAAACTGGATTTAGCGATCATTGCGCTGATCCAGATATCGGCGCTGGTCTGGGGAATCTCGGTGATCCACCGCGAGCGCCCAGTGGCCGCCGTGTTCGTCGAGGATTATTTTATCATTGTGACCGCGAATGAACTGAACAACAAACTGACCGCGACCGAGCTGAAAAAATTCGGCGCCGCACCACCGGTGCTGATTTATCTGAATGTCCCGCAAGCGGAGTTACAACAGACTCGGCTACGTGCGTTACAAACGGGCCGCTCAATGTCGCTATTTACCGAATATTATGCCCCCTTAGATGCGGCCGCCATCAAGGCGGTGGCAGCGATGTCAATCGATATGCCGAAATACCTGGCCGACAAACCCGTGGAGAAAAATATCTATGAACGGTTTGTGCGAACCCATGCACACGAAATGGATAAGTTTGTCTTCCTGGAATGGCATGCCCGTTATCGAATAGGGATTGTAGTGGCGCGTGCCGACACGCTGGAGATCGTTACATTTCTGAAAATTGATCCTCCCAAGGTGGAAACAAAAAAGGCCCGCTACTGAAGCGGGCCTTGACTGCACGCCATCGACAGGAACCATTAATCGGCGAGCTTCTGAAATACCAGTGTGGCGTTGGTGCCGCCAAAACCAAAGCTGTTGGACATGACACAACGCAATTTTGCTTCCGTCGCTTGTTTAACGATAGGGAAGCCCTCAGCGTTGGGATCAAGTTCATTGAGATTGGCTGAGCCTGCCATGAAGCCGTGCTCCAGCATCAATAACGAATACACCGCCTCATTTACCCCTGCCGCACCCAAGGCATGACCAGTGAGTGATTTGGTGGAACTGATGGGCGGAATCTTGTTGCCAAACACCTCACGCACCGCTTTTAATTCCTGCATATCGCCCACCGGGGTGCTCGTGCCGTGCGCATTGATGTACTCAATCGGCAATTGCACGGTGGCCATCGCCTGCTGCATGCAGCGTACCGCGCCTTCGCCTGAAGGTTGTACCATGTCAGCCCCATCCGAGGTGGCACCGTAGCCGACTAATTCTGCATAGATCTTTGCGCCACGCGCCCTGGCATGTTCCAGTTCTTCAAGCACCACCACCCCGCCGCCGCCGCTGATGACAAAGCCGTCGCGCGTTACATCATAAGGACGTGAGGCCGTCTGTGGCGCGTCATTGTATTTCGAGGAGAGGGCACCCATTGCATCGAATAACACCGTCATGGTCCAATGTACCTCTTCGCCGCCACCGGCAAAGACGATATCCTGTTTGCCCATTTGAATCAGCTCGGCCCCATTACCGATACAATGCGCGCTCGTGGCACAGGCAGAGCTAATGGAATAATTCACACCTTTGATTTTGAATGCGGTGGATAAACAGGCGGAATTGGTACTCGCCATGGTGCGCGTCACCATATAAGGACCCACTTTGCGGATGCCGCGCGCGCGCAGGATATCAGCTGCCTCCACGATGTTGGCGGGTGACGCACCACCCGTGCCCATGATCAAACCACTGCGCGGATTGGAAATATCCTTTTCCTGGAGGCCTGAATCCGCAATGGCCTCTTGCATGGCGATGTAATTAAACGCCGCGCTATCACCCATAAAGCGGCGTAACTTACGATCAATTAATTCTTCGATATTGATATTGATCGCACCATGCACGTGCGAACGAAAACCCAGATCGGCGTACTCCTGGCTAAACTGAATGCCGGAGCGGCCCTCGCGCAAGGCGCGCAAAACATCTGTCTTGTTATTACCAATGCTGGAAACAATCCCAAGTCCCGTGATCACAACTCTGCGCATGTTGACTAACCCTGATTTGTTAATTAAACAAGCCTACACGCAAATCTTTGGCGACGTAAATCTCTTTATCGTCGACATACACACTGCCATCGGCAATGCCCATGAATAATTTGCGCATGATGACACGCTTAAGATTAATACGATAAGTCACTTTATGATTAAATGGCATGACTTGACCGGTGAATTTGACTTCGCCTGAACCCAAGGCACGTCCATGACCGGGGCCACCCAGCCAGCCTAAGAAGAAACCCACTAACTGCCAGAGGGCATCCAGACCCAGGCAACCCGGCATCACCGGATCGCCTTCGAAATGACAGTTAAAAAACCACATGTCGGGGGTGATATCGAGCTCGGCAACAATCTCACCCTTGCCATACGCCCCGCCCTTGTCGCTGATGAGGGTAATACGATCAAACATTAGCATCGGTGGCAGCGGTAACTGCGCATTGCCGGGGCCAAACAGGCGGCCGTGACCGCACTCCAGTATCTCTTCATAACTGAAACTGGGTTTGCGTGTGAGTATGCTGGCTTCTGTGGGTGAGATAGACATCGCTATTATCGGGATTGTGGTTTAAACAGGGCTGTATTGTAAGGCATTGGCAGAGTGACTGGCACGTATTTTACCCGTAGCCCGTGGCAAAACAAAGGTTTATTCACGACAAATCATTTCTCCGCGCGGTGGAAGCTCCGCTTGGCGCGGCGAATAAAGGCCACCAGCTGGTTCGTTAAGGGGTGCTGCAAGGCCTCCAGCCGAGCCAGACTGATATCCAGGTCGGATTCCTGCATAAACAGGATACGGTAGCTGTCCTTCAGTATCCGGATATCCTCCACACTAAAGCCACCTCGCTTCAACCCCACCAGATTCAGCCCCCGCACCTGGGCAGGATTACCGTCGGTAATCATATACGGCAGCGTATCCTGGGTAATTTTCGCATTACCGCCGATCATGGCGTAACTACCGATATGCACAAATTGATGAACCATGACGCCCCCGGAAATAAACACCTTGTCTGCCACGCTGACAAAACCGGCCAGTCCGGCTGAGACCACGATGACGTTATTATTCCCCAACTGGCAGTCATGACCGATGTGCGAGGTAGCCATCATAAAGTTACCGTCGCCCAACACAGTTGCCTGACCTGCTTTGCTGGCCCGGTTGATCGTCACCGCCTCACGCAAAACATTGTGGCTACCAATGCGCACATAGGTCGGCACGGTAATATCGATAAATTTAAGATCCTGCGGGATGCCGCCGATCACGGCGTGTTCGTAAATCTGATTGCTATTACCTAAACGGGTACCGCGTTTGAGTACTACATGTGCCGCCAGGATATTGTTATCGCCCAGTTCGACATCCTCTTCGATAATGGCATAGGCGCCGATACGATTACCTGTCCCCAGTTTTGCGCGGGCATCAATGAGGGCGGTGGGATGAAGGTGGTTGCTCACGTATATTCCTAAATAGTTAGTGTTAATCGGTGTGCGGACGGGATAACCCCATGGTTTCCCCATTTTATATGCATTGCAGATCACTTAGTATCTCGGCAGACACTGAATTATTGCGATTTTGTTGTTTCGAGCCGCGAAATGACTAAAGGAAAAGTCTGGATGTAGGTCGGACTTCAGTCCGACACCGACGGGGCTGTTCCACTATAACCAGTCTGCATGGCCGCTCCAAACGCTTTGTCATTTCGAGTCGCGAACAACGTGAAGCGAGGTCCGAGAAATCCGTGGTGTTGCAGGCAAATACCAGCCAACATTGAGACGTGAGGATTTCTCGCCCACTCACTGCGTTCGGAACTCGAAATGACAATAAAACCAGAGGTCCCCTAGTCTATTACTGTGATGCAGCCAACCATGAACTTACGCACACTCGAACAGCTGCCGTTTGATAATACCTTTGCCCGGTTGCCACCGGCGTTTTACACCCGGCTGGCACCCACGCCCTTTCCTACCGGGCATTTTCTCTTGAGCTTTAATCCTGATGTCGCCCAACTGCTGGGGATTGATCCCGCTGAGGCGGCACGCCCTGAGTTCATTCAATACCTCAGTGGCCAACGCCCTTGGCCCGGCACGGAACCCTTAGCCATGCTGTATGCCGGGCATCAGTTTGGCCATTATGTACCACAACTGGGCGATGGCCGGGCGATCTTATTGGGTGAAGTGCGTAACCCGCACGGTGAAAAATGGGACCTGCAGCTCAAGGGCGGCGGCCTCACCCCGTATTCACGCCAAGGCGATGGCCGCGCCGTGTTGCGCTCGACCATCCGCGAATACCTATGTTCGGAGGCTATGCACGGCCTGGGTATTCCCAGCTCGCGGGCATTGTGCATCATCGGTAGTGAAGCAGAGGTCTATCGTGAGCAAATCGAAACCGGCGCGATGTTAATTCGCGTCGCACCCTCGCATGTGCGTTTTGGCTCGTTTGAAGTCTTCTTTTACCGTGATCAACCCGAACAGCTAAAACAACTCGCCGACTATGTCATTACCCATCACTATCCGGAAATTCAGGACGGCCCTGACAAATACATCACGTTTTTTAACACGGTGGTGCAACGCACGGCGACGTTAATGGCGCAATGGCAAGCAGTGGGTTTTGCTCACGGCGTGATGAATACCGACAACATGTCGATCCTGGGTATCACCTTGGATTATGGTCCGTTCGGGTTTATCGAGGAATTTCAGCCAGACTATATTTGTAACCACTCCGATCATCAGGGTCGCTACGCCTTTGACCAGCAACCCAACATTGGCTTATGGAATCTGACTTGCCTGGCGCAGGCACTCACACCGTTGATTAGCGTTAAGGCCGCCCAACAATGCCTGGCAGGCTATGAACCCACCTTTATTCGGCATTACTACGATTTGATGCGACAAAAACTGGGGCTGCAAGAAACCAATGAAGACAGCGTGCAACTCGTTAATGGCTGGTTGTCATTGCTGCAGCAAGACACGCGTGATTATACTTTGACATGCCGCGCCTTGAGCGGCTTTGATAGTACTGCCAGCGCAACCAATACCGCTTTGCGTGATCGCTTTATCAGTCGGCTGGACTTTGATCAGTGGGCCGCAGCATATAAGTCGCGTTTGCAAAAAGAAAATAGCGTGGACGCACAACGACAGGAGAAGATGGATCAGATAAATCCAAAATATATTTTGCGCAATTACTTAGCGCAAGCAGCCATTGAAAAAGCGACCGTTAATAAAGATTACACCGAGATCGAACGTTTGCGCACGTTACTGATGAATCCCTTTGCTGAACAGCCGGGATTTCAACACTACGCCGCCGAACCACCCGATTGGGCAAAATCGATTGAGGTGAGCTGTTCGTCGTAATGATTCAGCGTTGGTAGCGTAACCGCGTACCGTAATTCACTGACAGATGAATTTCATCGGCGCTCAATTCAACCGGGAAATACACGCCTGAGATCTTCGCCATGTTCAGACTCGCCCCTTCCATCCGGGTTGAGCGCAGATCGATACCGCGTAGGTCGGCTTGATGAAAATAGGCGTCGCTGAAATCCAGCCCCGCCGCATCAATGCCACGTAGATCCAGTGCACGAAAATCACAACCGCGTAGATCACTTTTTTCGCCACCACCCTTGCGACGGTTAAATTCGTCGATCTTGCCTTCGCGCAGCAACTGATACAGGGGGTCATTCTTGATGTGGGGTTTGCCGGTCATGCCTTTTTCTCCGCTCTTATTGCCAGAGTGTAGCACGAAAAAAAACCGATGATTTAGCCAGGATTCTTTGCCTCATATTTTTTTAGCAGAACGCCCTCTTCGCCACAACAGGTCGCGGCACATTTCTTGACTTGATGCAGCGCACTGGCATCGATCTGCAAATACTGACTGATGGGTAAATTATCCTTGGCACAATCACAGCCCTTGTCATCATAGACATACACGTTGCGCAAGCCCACTTGCCTGGCGGCATCATAGGCCTGCCACATGATCTCACTGGGGGTGGTCGGAATATGGCTGAGTTGATATGCTGGGAAAAATTTGGTGATGTGCCAGGGGCTATCGGCACCGAGGTGATCGAATATCCACTGCGCTATCCCACGCAACATAATCACATCATCATTTTTGGTTGGTATGACATTGGTACGGGTTTCCACATGCATGCCCAGTTGCTGCGCTGACTCAATCGCGGATAACACCATGGATACCTTAGCCGGCCGGCATATCTCACTATAAAACTCATCGCTCAGGCTTTTAATGTCTGAACACAGTACATCGATCTTGCCGCGCAATTCCTTCAGACCTTCCATGGTGACGAAACTATTGGAGACATAAACCGTATACAAGCCCGCCTGTTTTGCCAGATGTGCTACATCCACAACATATTCCAACCACACCGCCGGTTCTGAATAGGTAAAGGCAATGCCTTGCACACCATGCCGTTGCGCCGTGGCAATTAATTCAGTAGGCGACACATACGCATCGGTGGATTCACCGCGCGCCAGATTATCCAGCGCCGTCACGCCCCAGGAGATATCCAGATTGTGACAACCCTGGCAGCGGAAATTACAACCGTAACTGCCAATCGACATGACCTTGGTGCCTGGCTGAAAATGTTTGACGGGTTTTTCTTCGATGGGGTTAATGTCGATCGCCGAGATGATGCCATATGACAGATTATATAAAGTGCCATAACGATTCACATGTGCCTGGCAGAAACCGCGCTGGCCGTGTTTTAATTTACAACGCCATAAACACAAGTGACAACGGGTGGTGCCGTCATCGAGTTTTTCCTGCAAACGTGTTTCCTGCAATTGATAACGCGCGGTTTGTTTGGCTAATTCGCTCATATTTATATCGCCTTGGTGATCTTCCACAATGGTGCAATAACAAAATTCAAACTGGCATGTGCGGCGCGTAAGGCTCGTTCTGCCTGAGCAGGGGTCGGTGCACGCGCAAAAATAAAACCTAAGTAACTCGAGCCTTCAGGTAATGGGATCAACTCATGACCATCACGCACCTGAATATCAATCTCTTCTATAAACGGAATCTGTTGCGCGGCAAGAATCCCTTCCACACGTCGGAGTACCCCGGCCTTGGGGATCGGGATCATCAATACCCCGGCGGCGCCTTGTTCGGTCGTCAAGGTCATGGTTCTGCCCATGGCCTGTGCCAATACCAACTCCTCTAAACTAAATCCCGTGCCAAAGCGTAACAGGCGTGAACACATGCCACCAATCGTACGCGCGGCGACTTCCAACACAAACACCCCTTGCTGATTGATTCTGCACTCAGCATGTACCGGCCCTTCATGTAACCCATACGCCTGACAGACGCAAGTGATCACGTCATGTAATTGTTGTTGAGTTGCCGCAGGCCAGCGACTGGGAGTGATGTAATACGTCTCTTCAAAGAAAGGGCCGTTGAGGGGATCGGGTTTGTCAAAGATCGCCAGGATCGCCAACTCACCGCCGGTTAACATGCCCTCCACCGCGACCTCATCACCAGGAATAAATTCTTCAATCAATAAACGTTGTTGGACTAGCGGTTCAAGATCAGACATGCGTTGCAACATCTCGGTAATACGCGCAATGGCCGCGTCGAGTTCTGCCGCAGTGTTCGCACGGATTACCCCACGACTCGCGGACAACGCAATTGGCTTCACCACCACGGGATAACGCACCGTCCTCAATTGCGCTACCAAGGGTTGCGTCAGATCCAGATGCCAATGCGCGGGTTTAGGCACCGCCGCGATGGCCAGCTTGTCCCGCGCCAGATCTTTGCGCCGTGCGATCCGTACCGCCTGTGGATCGTTGTGCGGCAAATGCAGTAACTGTGCAATCGCGGCGGCCAGTTCCGTCGTTGTATCATCCGTGCCGATCACACCAACAAAAGGAGCACGCTGTGCTTCAAGGCGAATCTGCTCCATCGCCGCCGCCATGTCACGAAAGTCTACGTGTATGCCCTGCGCATAAGCGCTGATGATCGAATGTTTGCCCTCTGAGGCTATCAAGGTACGAACACCCAGGCGTTCCGCTGCTGCAATATAAGGAAAGGTACGATAACTGCCGTGCGGGGCAATAATTAAAACCCGCGGTGCCGTGGCATTGATCGCCACTGACATCACCGCAGGTGAGGGGTTCATGATGATAACATCACCATCTGTGGTTAAGCCTAACCACCACCACCACAACCTCCACAGGTACCGGAACCACCGACACTCTTGAAGACGTTATTGAAGACAAAACTCTTATTGGGGCCATTACCTGCAAAATCGATATCACAGCCGTGCAGAAAATTGAGCGCCACTGCATCCACGATAATTTTCATGCCTTCGCGGTCCAGCACCTTGTCAAACGGGCCAACGCTCTCGGCATAGGTCATACCATAGGTCATTCCGCCGCAGCCGCCACCGCTCACATAGATACGAATACCGGCAACACCGTCTTCGGCACTGGCTAACAGGCTCTTGAGTTGTTCTGCTGCAATGGGACTGACACGTACTTCGTGGTCAGCAATTTGGGTTGAATAAGCAACGTGGGACATGGTTTATACCTCTCTCTTTGGTCATACTTTACAGGATTGGGGTATGTTACCGATAATACCCCAGCAGTTCTCTCGGTATAGTAGCAGACGTGACCGTGACGAACAGCCTCCTTAAGTAATAGTCAAACAGTAAAAAGGGTTTCATATGAAACGTATGGTTATATGCAAGGTTCTCAAACGCGAGGCCGAAGGTTTAGATACTCCACCTTATCCCGGTGATATCGGTGTGCGGATTTTTGACAACGTCTCCAAACAAGGCTGGCAGGAATGGCTCAAGCGCCTGACCACTATCATCAATGAAAACAAACTGAATACAGCGGATCCAGGCAGCCTGGAGGTCATCGAAAAACACATGCTGGGTTTTATTTTTGGCGAAGGCGATCTCGGTCAACTGCCCCCAGGGTTTAGTCCTGCTGGTGGAAAAAGATAACTACACCATGCGCTGGGTAAACCACCGGTAATCTCTCATGAAATTTTGCAGCCAGTGCGGATACCCGGTCGTATCACGTATCCCTGCGGGTGATAACCTGCCGCGCTTTGTATGTGACCACTGCCAGGCCATTCATTATCAAAATCCCAAAATCGTCGCTGGCTGCATTCCCGTCATGAACCAACAGATTCTGCTGTGCCGCCGTGCGATTGAACCGCGTTACGGCTTGTGGACCTTGCCTGCGGGATTCATGGAAAACGCCGAGACCATGGAACAAGCGGCTCGGCGCGAGGCGTATGAAGAGGCCAATGCCAACGTCCATCTCGAAGGCCTGTTTGCTGTGTTCAGCTTACCGCATATTAATCAGGTCTACGTGATGTACCGCGCCATGTTATTGGATAATGACTACGCGGCAGGTACTGAAAGCCTGGAAGTAAAGCTCTTTGCTGAAGATGACATTCCCTGGGATTCGCTGGCCTTTCGCACCATTCATTTCACACTGAAACATTTCTTTGCCGACCGGCGTGCAGGGCAATACCAACTCCACACCATGGATATCGATCGGCAAGAGGATCAATTGCGCGGCTCGAAATAACAAACAGCCGCCAATGGTTCCCAAATTCCGATTTAATCCTGCGTCGAAACATCACGCCAACTGGCTGCGTTGATCTGCCAGCCATCCTGGGTTTTTCGCCAGGACAA
Organism: Gammaproteobacteria bacterium; assembly: GCA_031405795.1. Taxonomy (GTDB): domain Bacteria; phylum Pseudomonadota; class Gammaproteobacteria; order UBA6429; family Thiohalophilaceae; genus JACQBC01. Next base: position 704 of record JANNJI010000735.1, on the reverse strand, counting down.
ATCCACCTGTAACCAGCGTAACCGTTCCGGCACTATTTGATCACTGCCCGTCAATATCAGTTTGAGCGCACCCTCGGCCTGCTGATCCTGCACTGTGATGTGGATATCCGTCATCGTCACAGTGATCACCTTATTTCTTTGAAAATAGGAATACATCAAGGCGTGCATTTGACTGCGCCGCAATGACTGATTGCCGACGAAATCCTCGGTTAAATTTCGCAAAATTACTTTACTGTCTTTCACCGCCGCCGCCTTTGCCATGTCGTGTAACTGCGACGTGATAAGATCGGCGTCGCTGGGCGGCGACGAACAAGCTGTTAACAACACGAGCAAATAAAGTGTGACCCAATACACATTACTGAGTGGCCTATTTTGATTGAGTCTAAATGTAAACATCGGTAAATTTAGTCCATCCCACTCGCTATAAATGACATAAATCGGTAATTTGTGACGCGTATCGTCCATTTCAGGTGTTTATTCATTAGAATTCACCAGCCCGCAGATATAAACTGATCATAACGAACCACTAATGCAGAGTAACCCCACGTGACTAATTTTTTAGAGTTTTTTTCTGGCCCAGGCCTAACCGGAAAACTACACGCCCTTAACGAGAGCCGCCCCAAGGTCTCTTTGGGCGCATCTCGGGCTGACGGGGTCAAGGATGGCCGTCGCTCCGCGGTGGCCATTGCTCCGGCGGTCGAGGC
>JANNJI010000734.1:0-3113 GCA_031405795.1 Gammaproteobacteria bacterium | reverse complement strand
CAATTATTCCAATATTTTCGCCACGACCCCGGCGCCCACGGTCTTGCCGCCTTCGCGGATCGCAAACCGTAAGCCATCCTCCATCGCAATGGGGTTGATCAACGTCACCACCATCTTGATGTTGTCCCCAGGCATCACCATTTCCACGCCTTCGGGTAATTCCACCGCACCGGTCACGTCGGTGGTGCGGAAGTAAAATTGCGGACGGTAGCCTTTGAAAAACGGCGTGTGTCGACCGCCTTCTTCTTTGCTTAACACGTACACTTCGGCTTCAAACTTGGTGTGCGGTTTGATCGAGCCGGGCTTGCATAACACTTGGCCGCGTTCAACTTCTTCGCGTTTGGTGCCGCGTAACAAAATACCGCAGTTGTCGCCTGCCATGCCTTCGTCCAATAGCTTGCGGAACATTTCCACGCCGGTGACGATGGTCTTGGTCGTGGGTTTGATGCCGACGATCTCGACTTCTTCGCCGACCTTGACCTTGCCGCGTTCAATACGGCCGGTGACCACGGTGCCACGACCTGAAATGGAGAAGACGTCTTCAATCGGCATCAAAAAGGCGCCGTCGATCGCGCGTTTGGGTTCCGGTATGAAGCTGTCCATCGCCGCAAGTAATTTCTCGATCGAGGGTACGCCTAATTCGGATTTGTCGCCTTCCAACGCCTTTAAGGCGCTGCCAGTAATGATCGGGGTGTCGTCACCGGGAAATTCATATTTGGTCAGCAGGTCGCGGATTTCCATTTCCACCAGTTCCAGCAGTTCTTTGTCGTCGACCATGTCGGCCTTGTTCATGTAGACCACGACAAAGGGCACGCCGACCTGACGCGATAATAATATGTGTTCGCGGGTCTGGGGCATCGGGCCGTCGGCCGCACTCACCACCAAGATCGCGCCGTCCATCTGTGCCGCACCGGTGATCATGTTCTTGATGTAATCGGCGTGGCCGGGGCAATCCACGTGGGCGTAGTGGCGCTTTTCACTCTCATATTCCACGTGCGAGGTGTTGATCGTGATGCCGCGTGCCTTTTCTTCCGGCGCCGAGTCAATCTGATCATACGCACGGGCTTCGCCGCCAAATTTCTCGGCCATGCATTTGGTGATCGCCGCCGTTAACGTCGTCTTTCCATGGTCAACGTGACCAATCGTTCCAACATTCACGTGTGGCTTCTTGCGTTCAAATTTTGCTTTCGACACGGCTGCTTCCCTCTATACTTTTCGTTATACGATACTAATTAATTACGATGCTTTTTTAACAATCTGTTCAACAATACTCGATGGTGCTTCCGAGTATTTTGCAAATTCCATTGTATACGTTGCGCGACCCTGCGTTAATGAACGCACCGTCGTGGCGTAGCCAAACATTTCTTTCAGCGGCACATCGGCATGAACGATCTTACCGGACGGGCTGTCCTCCATTTCCTTGATCATGCCGCGGCGACGGTTTAAATCACCCACCACGTCACCCATGTAATTTTCTGGACACACCACTTCAACCTTCATGATTGGCTCCAGCAATACGGGACTCGCACGGCGGCAACCCTCTTTGAAGCCCATCGAGCCGGCAATTTTGAACGCCATTTCATTCGAGTCAACATCGTGATAGGAACCATCAAACAAAGTAACCTTCACGTCGACAACAGGGTAACCAGCTAACACACCGCTTACCAATGTTTCTCTGATACCTTTATCAACCGCAGGGATATATTCGCGCGGGACAACACCACCGGCGATAGCATTAATAAACTCATAACCCTTACCGGTTTCATTTGGCTCAACTCGTAACCAGACATGACCATACTGACCACGACCACCCGACTGGCGAACAAACTTGCCTTCGACTTCTTCGACGACTTTACGAATAGTTTCACGATAAGCCACTTGCGGTGCGCCAACATTGGCTTCGACTTTGTATTCACGTTTCATGCGGTCAACAATGATTTCCAAATGCAACTCACCCATCCCGGAAATAATGGTCTGGCCGGTTTCTTCATCGCCCCGGACACGGAACGACGGATCTTCTTGCGCCAACTTGGACAGGGCAACACCCATCTTCTCCTGATCGACCTTGGTCTTAGGCTCAATCGCCACCGAGATAACCGGCTCAGGAAACACCATCCGTTCCAGCGTAATGATGTTGTCGATGTCACACAGCGTTTCGCCGGTGGTAACATCTTTGAGGCCAACCGCTGCTGCGATATCACCCGCATGGACTTCTTTGATTTCTTCACGCGTGTTGGCATGCATCTGCACGATACGGCCAATGCGCTCTTTACGTGACTTTATCGGGTTATATACCGTGTCGCCCGATTTCAATACACCGGAGTAAACACGGAAAAAGGTCAGTGTGCCGACGAACGGATCCGCAGCAATCTTAAAGGCCAACGCGGCAAATGGTTCGTTGTCAGCGGCATGACGTTCCGCAGGGGTCTCTGCTTTATCATCCAAAGTGCCTTTAATAGCCGGACGATCCAACGGTGAGGGCAAATATTCCACTACGGCATCCAGCGCAGCCTGCACGCCCTTATTCTTGAAGGCAGAACCGCAAGTCACCAATACTACTTCTAATCTTAAATTGCGCTCACGCAGCCCCGCTTTGATTTCAGCAACCGTCAACGCTTCACCACCCAAATATTTTTCCATCAGGGTTTCATTGGCTTCAGCTGCCGTTTCAACTAAATTCTCACGCCATTTGGCACATTCCGCCTGCATCTCTGCCGGGATATCTGTTTCTTCAAACTTCATGCCCTTGCTGGCTTCGTCCCAGTAAATGGCTTTCATCTTGATTAAATCAACGACGCCTTTGAATTTTTCTTCCTGACCAATGGGCAATTGCAGCGGAACCGCATTGGCGCCCAGCTTGGTCTTGAGTTGTTCTACTACTTTAAGAAAATTGGCGCCCGCACGATCCATTTTGTTCACAAACGCCAAGCGAGGTACACCATATTTATTTGCCTGACGCCATACAGTTTCCGATTGTGGCTGTACCGCACCCACCGCACATAGTACGAAAACAGCAAGGGCATGAAGTTTGAAGAAACAGATATCCCGGCAGAGATGCAGGCGGAATGTGCCAAATGGCGTGAGAATTTAGTTGAAACGGCAGCTGAAGCCAA
>JANNJI010000733.1:0-2768 GCA_031405795.1 Gammaproteobacteria bacterium | reverse complement strand
ACTCGTTGAGTCACGCGCTTTATAGACAAAGGCGGGCTCGACATCGAGCGTCCTGGCAAGGCTTTGTACCCATTTCGCACGGCCCGCGTCGGTCGCGCAAAAAACGATTAATCAGCAGTTCGTCAACGCTTTTATTGTCATTTTGTTCACTGAATATATACAATTCTCGATTGCCTGCACGTTGATAAGTCAAGGTTGCAAAACATATGAAAAAGCGCACACTCAGGATGCAAATTATCCGTCAATTGGATAACACGCTCGTTACTTTAAAGCCACTGTTGTCGATACCACGCCCGTCAACCGGATGGCTTGCCGCGATACGAAAAACCCTCGGCATGACGCATCGCCAATTTGCCGCACGCATGGAAGTGCCGGAGTCGCGCATATCCAGCATTGAAAAAGGTGAGATCAGCGGCAAAACCACCTTGGATACCATGGAGCGGGCTGCGGCGGCCTTAAATTGCCGGTTTGTCTACGCGATCGTGCCCAATGAAAGCCTTGAGCAATTTTTAATGCAGCAAGCCAGGATCGTCGCAACGGCCAGGGCTGACTATGTGAATCACCATATGATGCTGGAAGGGCAGCAACTTACCAGTGAATATCTGGAACAGCTCATTCAGGACGATATAGACGAATCGCTTAATCAAGGATCGCGGATGCTGTGGGATAAACCAGCTTGATAATCTATCCACCCGCTGTAGCCCCGCTCGATCACGATGAACTGCAGGGGCTGAAACATCCTCATGTCAACAGCCGGGGAACATTGGATTATCTTGAGGCTGGGAATATCCGCAAGGCAATAAAGTGGGCATTTGATCAAAAACACAAAAATTTAATCACTTCGGAATTTATCAGGAAACTACATCGGCGCATGTTTGGCGATGTGTGGAAGTGGGCGGGGCAGTATCGTAAAACTGAAAAAAATATCGGGATTATCGCCTGGAATATTTCAACGGCGGTGTACGAGCTTTGTAATGATGTGCAGGCGCAAATAAGTCATAAGAGTTACCCGCCGGATGAACTCGCCGCACGGTTTCATTTTAAGCTGGTGTACATTCACCCTTTTCCCAATGGCAATGGTCGGCTGGGCCGTGTTATGACGGATTTGCTATTGGCCTCATTGGGAGAACCTCACTTTACTTGGGGTAATAAAGATCTCGCACAACAAAATGACACTCGTGAAAAATACATCAGAGCTCTGCGGGCGGCGGATGAACACAACTACAAGCCCTTGTTTGATTTTGTAAGAAGTTAATGGTTACGATTCAATATCGCTGACACCTTTTTAGTCCTCAGTACGTTTGCACAAGGTTTCAATGGAATTGATATAGCGTTGAATGGTGGCGCCAAACGACATGCCAAGGTGGGTGAAGGCGCAGCCGATGCGTTGCCCGGCGTCGGGATCGCGTTTGTTGTTGGGGAAGCAACTGCAAATGCGCAAATTGATTTGATCTGCGCCAAATTCAGGTAAGGTCAGCGTACAATTTTCCAGAACAATACCATTTTGCACTTGCAGGACATTCTCTTCATCGACGAGTGAAATGCCGCCGCCACTGAGGTCATAAACTCTCAGTCGCACTGTGGTGGCATTTTTCCAGGGTATTTCACACCAGATGGGCATGCCCAATGGGATGCGGACACGGTACGACTGACGTCGTTGCACCCATAACAGGCTGACAGGCATGGGCGCGGCGATCACCGGCTCGTTTTGATATTTTGCGCGGGTCAGTGAGGTTGCGGTAAATTGTGCCGTGACCCCTTCATGTTGTGATTTAAAAATGACCCGGTTGGATTGCAATAATTGTTGTACCAGCCTTTCGTCGATGCCGTAGTCCAATACCACCAACTCCATTTCACGGATGAGGTCAATCACACGGGTACTCATGGTTGCGCCATTATCAAAATATGCCGTCACCATGCAATGGTCTTTTGCCATTAGCCGCAGGCGCTGGGCTATCTCGCCTTTGTTATAGATCATAAACTGATCGAGGCTTTCAATATTGTCAGCGCGGTGTTGCTTTGGATTATCGTCTGTCATTGTTCAATGCTCTGGGTACCAAATGATGTCACAGTGCCTGTGCCGCTTACCTCCTTATCGGACAGTTTTCGAAGAATATCAAGACAGATTGCCTGCGAGAGAGAAATTTTTGTGTTATTCCCCCACTGGAATAGCCCACCGCCACCGGCGGGCCATGCTGGGTGTCGGGAATACCAGCGGGTCTAATCAATATTCTCTGTGCCTTGCCTGGGGTTATTATACTGTTTTAAGTTAAGCTATCCGCCTGTTTTGCCGGGTACGCGGAAGGAATGGTTGCGTGAAATTGAATAATGAATTGCCAGCGGTGTATTCCGTTCTATTGATTGGCCTGTTAGTGGTGCAACCCGTTGTTGCCGACGAAGCGCTCACGCTGGATGGTTACTTCGCCGCCGCGTTGACGCGCAGTGAAGTCATCGCGACGCAAAGCGAACTGATCCGTCAGGCGGAAGAGCGTTATCAACAGGCGAACGCGACCCTCTACCCGACACTCAGCGGGGTTGCTTCTTATACCTGGCAGGATAGTGGCGCCCGCGATCAAGCCGCGAGTCCCACGCGTCAACCGCTGGCGCGTATCACTGCTACCCAGCCTTTGTTCCGCGGCTTCCGTGAATTCGCCACCAAACGCCAGACCCAGGCCTTGGTGGATGCGCAAAGCGATGATTTTCATTATGCGAGCGCACAGTTGTTTAAAGACGTGGCGCAGAATTTCTACGACGTGCTGACGCTCGAA
>JANNJI010000732.1:0-1878 GCA_031405795.1 Gammaproteobacteria bacterium | reverse complement strand
TTCAAATCCCCCCTAGCCCCCCTTTTTCAAAGGGGGGAAACAACACACCGACCGCATGCAGCGTTATTAAACAAGGTGGACAGGAATTCGGAACAGTTATTTAATGCACTTTATCTTTTGCAAAAAAAGCCTGGCCACCCTGATTGGGCTCATCATTTTTATCAGTTATACGATATATGAATAATAGCCACTACGGACGAAAAAGCGGGCCATGACCGATAACGATAAAAACATCTCCATCAAAGAGTGGGTGCGCCGCATCAGCGAAGAAGAAATACCTGTCTTTGCCCATACCGCACGCCAGATTGCAGCAGCGTCCAAGGGCGTAGATACGCCGATTGCCGAACTGGCACACTTGATCTTGCAGGATAGTTCCATGACAGTACGTATTCTGCGATTAGCCAATAGCGTGTACTACAATCCATCCAGCCGCCCCATCAATACCATCAGCCGGGCGATCGTTTTATTAGGATTTAACATCGTGCGGAGCATGGCGTTAACCATTGCCATTATCGAACCTCTGTTAAAAGGTCTGCAGCATGACCATGTAGTGCTGGAAATGGCGCGTGCCTTCCACGCCGCTATCCAGGCAAGGTCAATAGCCCTGGCCCGTGGTGTGGGGGACATTGAGGAGGTATTTATCGCTGCCTTGCTCTGTCGCCTGGGCCACATCACGTTTTGGTGTTTCCCGTACGGCATGGCCAAGGCGCTTGATCATGCCTATCAACAATGGGACGAACCTGAAAAGGCCGAGCAGGAGATATTGGGCTTTACCTTGCGGCATCTCACCATCGCCCTAAGCGAAGAGTGGCATTTAAGTCCACTCTTAGCGCAAGCCTTAAAACAGCCCGATAGCGATAACCAAGCTCGCGACTTAACCCAAGCCTATGACCTCGTGTTAGCGGTGGAGGAAGGTTGGGGCAGCATCAAGACTAAACAAATGATAGAGCTCATCGCCGACCGTGTTGAATTGTCATATGAAGCAACGTTGGAGATGGTCCAACAAAATGCCTATAAAGCGGCAGCAACCGCCAGAGAATATGGGGCAGAGATAGCCAGCAAACACATTCCACTACCTGATTTAGCCGATAGTGTGGCGGACTTTGCGGCAACAAAACACACTGCTCAACAACCCGACCTGCAATTACAGATGAGTATTCTGCGTGAACTCACCTCCATGCTACATGAACGTGTCGACCTAAATGCCATGCTGGGAACGATCATGGAGGGTGTTTATCGTGCCCTAGGCATGGAGCGGACGATCATCGCATTTATTGCCCCGGAAACCGCTCACCTCAAGGCAAAATATATTCTTGGCGATGAGAGAGGTAAATTAAAACGCTGCTTTGATTTTGCCGTGAGTGAGCATGGTCAGGATTTTTTCTCGTACACACTCAAGCAAAAAAATGCCATCTGGTTAAACAAGCAAACCCGCAAACAACTAGAGTCAAGCATCAGCAGCGAGATACGCCAATGCCTCGGTGTGATGGAATTTTTTGTCGCACCGATCTGGATCGGCAATAAAGGCAAAGGCATTATCTACGCCGACTGCAAATACAGCGGCCGCACACTCACGGAAAATGAATTTCAGACCTTCAGCCACTTTTGCGAATATGCCACGATTGCCTTTGATTTATTGTCGCGGCACAAATAGCACACGCTGCACAACAGGAATAAAAGTCGTGGCACTAAATAACTGTTCCGAATTCCTGTCCACCTTGTTTAATAACGCTGCATGCGGTCGGTGTGTTGTTTCCCCCCTTTGAAAAAGCTGTCTCTTCGTCACATTTATTTTAGGAAAAATAGAACCTTAGGCGATTTCGAGGATCTTATCGGCTTCTTTAACAACAAAGGAGCACGACAATGGCAGTAGAAACC
>JANNJI010000731.1:0-1818 GCA_031405795.1 Gammaproteobacteria bacterium | reverse complement strand
CCATGATCGCCTTGTCGGTCTCGACCGTGGCGACAATGGTGCCGCGTTCAATAAAATCACCAAGCTGTTTTTCCCATGTCACCACGGTCCCTTCGGTCATGGTGTCGGACAGTTGAGGCATTTTGATTACATAAGGTTGTGCCATGTTTACCTTTCTTATCGTGGTAGGTCGGCATTCACACCGACACTCAATTTAAGCGAGACTTGAAATCAGATCTTACCCAACACCTTTAATGCGCCTTGGTAAACATCCTCGACATCAGGAATGGCCGCTTTTTCCAGGCGTGCATTGTAAGGTACGGGTACATCGGCAGCATGAATACGCACAGGTTGTGCGTCCAGGGCAAAGAAACAATCTTCAATGATGCCGGTAATGATTTCGGCACCGACACCCACGGGGGCCTCATCTTCTTCGGCAATGACAACACGATGGGTTTTTTCAATGGAACGACGAATCGTTTCACGATCAATGGGTTTCAAGGAACGCAGATCCACCACTTCGGCACTAACACCGTCTTTTTCCAGCCGCTTGGCAGCTTCCAGGCAGAGATACACGCTGTAGTTATAACCAATCAGCGTAATGTCATCACCCTTGCGCACCACTTCGGCGCCTTCCAAGGGCCGGAAAAATTCCGTATCCGGCATTTCTTCTTTGATGTTGTACATGCGTTCATGCTCGATGATCACCACTGGATCATTGCAACGCACTGCCGATTTGAGCATGCCGTAGGCATCAATAGGACCACGCGGCGTGACCACCCGTAAACCTGAGGTACTCATGAACATACGCGCCAAACGCGCTGAGTGTTGTGCTGCTAATTGATGGGCTGTACCACCGGGGGTACGAATGACTAATGGGCAGGACACCCGGCCACCGGACATGTAACGAATTTTTGCCGCCGCATTAACGATGGTATCCAACGCCAGCAAGGCAAAGTTAATCGACATGATTTCAATGATCGGCCGCATGCCGGCCATCGACGCACCAATACCAATACCGGTGTAAGAGTTTTCCGAAATAGGCGTATCAATAATGCGATCGGCACCGTATTTATCATAGAGACCGGATGTTGCCTTATAGGTACCACCCACCACACCGATGTCTTCACCCATGGCGATGACCATCGGATCATTTGCCATCTCTTCATCGTGAGCACGACGAATCGCTTCCCAATATGCAAGTTGCGTCATAGCAAGCTAACCTCGTAGTAAATTATTTATTTAAGGGCCCGATCCAACGTGGATCCGGGTTGTCATCCAGCACGAATTTATATAAATCGGCAACATCCGGTTCAGGACTTTGCTCGGCAAACTTGATGATATCGTTCTCGATTTCGTGTTGAATTTCGTCCTGCATCGTTTTGACATCGGCCGCCGTAATGATACCGTCCTTGATCAAACGCGCTTTATAAATGTTGATCGGATCACGCTTTTCCCAGTCAATCTCTTCTTCCTTGCTACGATAAGTCTTTGCGTCGGACATCGAGTGACCGCGGAAACGATAGGTCATAAATTCAATGAAGTAAGGTTTACGTTCAGTGCGCACATAATCCACGGCGGTTTTTGCCGCCTTCATCACCACATCAATATCCATACCGTCATGCTGGCTGGCCTCGATGTTATACGCACACATACGTTTGTATTGATCACGCACCGCCGTTGACCGATCGATATGGGTACCGATGGCATAGAGATTATTTTCGCAAACAAACAACACGGGCAATTCCCACACGGATGCCATGTTCATGGTCTCGTGAAACGTGCCCTGATTATTGGCGCCGTCGCCGAGAAAACAAATCGCGATCTGCTTCGTGCCTT
>JANNJI010000730.1:0-3513 GCA_031405795.1 Gammaproteobacteria bacterium | reverse complement strand
CACGCACCGACCGATCTTGCACCCAGTCCAGATCAATCCGGCCGTATGAGTCTGCGCTCAGCAATGCAGCACCATCAGCGTTGCGGAACAAGGGCTCAAGTTTTTTTTCAAATTCGGAACAATTCATTAGTGTAATTCCTTTCATTTCACCCAAGTACCCAGCATGTATCGGGCTCCACTACCAGCCAGTTACTTATTGTCTGGTCGGCGGCGCCGGATGACTCAGGCTGCTGGCAAACATCTGTTCGATATCAACGCTGTCAAAGACATATTTCTGATTGCAGAATTCGCAGGCGACACTCACCTGTTTTTGTTCAACGAGGATCGATTGCACTTCCGCGTAGCCCAACGAACGTAGCATATTCACTACCCGATTTTTTGAGCAGGGACAACGGAAACAAACAGGTGTAGGCTCAAACACCCGCACCTGTTCCTGATGAAACAACCGATGCAACAAGCTGAGTTGGGTCAACTCAAGTAATTCCTGTGGCTGCACGGTGGTGGCCAAATGGATAACGCGGTTCCACATGTCGGTGTCGGTTTGGGTTTGTTGGCTGGGTAATTTCTGCAACAACATCCCGGCGGCGGATTTACCATCGGCCGCCAACCACAAATGCGTATCGAGTTGTTCGGATTGTTGTAAATAGTTGCCCAGTGCTTCAGCCAGGGTATCACCACGCAATTCAACAATACTTTGATAACGCGCCTGATCATCACCGGGCTCCAGGGTAATGATCAGCCGACCATCACCAACCAGCTCTTGTAAACTGCCGTGCTCCGGTAAATCCTGCCAATGCGCCAGACCGCGTAACTCTTGGGCGTTGCTGCATTCCACCACCAACAAACGCAATGGACCTTGACCCTGCAATTGAATCGTCATCCGTCCGTTTGCCTTCAAGGTAGCGCAGAGCAAGATCGCCGCGACCATGGCCTCGCCGAGCAGGCTGCGCACTAACGGTGGATAATCCTGGCGTTCAAGAATTGCCTGCCAGGTTGCGTCCAGATGTGCAACTTCGCCACGAATCGCAGCGTGCTCGAAGATAAAACGCTGTAAGCTGTCATTCATGATTTAACGCATCAAGTGACAAAACATGTATGCTTTATCACTCGTGTTTGATTCCGAGTAACTTATTTTTCAGCAAAGTATTTACTTGTGCGGGATCGGCCTTCCCTTGCGTGAGCTTCATCACTTGCCCGACAAAAAATCCTAAGACCTTGTCCTTGCCCGCGCGGTACTGTTCGACCTGGCCCTGATTGGCGGCAATGAGTTGATCGATGATCTTTTCTACCTCACCTGAATCCGATGGTTTGAGGCCGCGTTTTTCGATGATGGTATCGGCATCGCCTTCGCCGTTCCACATCGCCTCGAATACCTCTTTGGCCATTTTTGTCGTAATTGTTTTGTGTACGATCTTTTTCAGCATTCCGCCCAACATCGGCGCGGTAACGGTACTCTCGGTAATTTCTTTACTTTCTCTATCTAGCATCCCAAAAAGATCGCCGATAATCCAGTTAGCGGAAAGCTTTGGCTCTCCGGATACTTTAGCCGTTTCTTCGAAGTAATTCGCGACCTCACGATCACCCGCAAGAATACCGGCATCATACGCACCCAGACCAAACTCATTTTCAAAACGCGTCTTTTTCGCATCGGGTAATTCCGGCAGGGTCTTGCGCACGGCATCAATGTCCACCTCGCTGATGACCAGCGGCAACAGATCCGGATCGGGGAAATAACGATAATCCATCGCCTCTTCTTTGGAGCGCATCGAACGGGTTTCATGTTTATCGGCATCGTACAGGCGGGTTTCTTGTACTATTTTGCCACCGGACTCCAAGATATCGATCTGCCGCTCCACTTCATAGTTGATCGCACGTTCAACAAAACGGAAGGAGTTAATATTTTTTAATTCCGCACGCGTGCCCAGCTTGTCTGCACCCTTACGCCGCACCGACACATTGGCATCGCAACGAAATGAGCCTTCCTGCATATTGCCGTCGCAAATCCCCAGGTAACGCACCAACGAGTGGATCTTCTTCATGTAGGCAACGGCTTCTTTGGCGGAACGCAGATCCGGCTCAGAAACAATCTCCAGCAACGGCGTACCAGCACGGTTGAGATCGATGCCCGTCATACCGTGAAAATTTGCGTGTAACGATTTACCGGCATCTTCTTCCAGGTGCGCACGTGTGATACCAATCACCTTGCTGCTGCCATCTTCCAGTTCAATCGTCATCTTGCCTTGCCCGACCACCGGTAATTCGTATTGTGAGATCTGATAACCTTTGGGTAAATCCGGATAGAAATAATTCTTGCGTGCGAAGATCGAATGCCGCGCCACGGTCGCACCCACCGCCAAACCAAATTTAATCGCCATGGTCACAGCCTCTTTATTTAATACCGGCAACACACCGGGCAGACCTAAGTCCACCGCACACGCCTGGGTGTTGGGTTCCGCGCCATACGCCGTTGCCGCGCCTGAAAAAATTTTACTCTTGGTCGCCAGTTGCGTATGAATCTCCAAACCAATGACTGTTTCCCATTCCATACTTTATTTCCTGTTAGTTAATCCCCGCCGTTACCACAGCGTTTAGATCGGATGTATACCTCTGTGTAGGTCGGGCTTGATGTACAGGATGTACAAATGCCGCAAGGAGCGGCCAGCCCGACCATTCTATTCAAATCCTTTAGGGATTTGTTGGTGCCAATTTGTCGCTTGCTGATACTGATGCGCAACATTCAATAATTTACCTTCCGCAAAATAATTGCCGATCAATTGCAGACCCACCGGTAATTGCTGACTCAGTCCCGCCGGGATCGACATGCCGGGCAGACCGGCGAGATTCACGGCGATGGTGTAAATATCGCATAAGTACATAGTGATAGGATCAGCATTGCGTTCACCGAGTTTGAAAGCCACCGTGGGCGCCGTCGGCCCCATGATCACATCCACTTTTTCAAACGCACGCTTGAAGTCATCGCTGATCAAACGCCGTACCTTTTGCGCCTTAAGATAATAGGCATCGTAATAACCCGCCGACAACACATAGGTACCGATCATAATCCGACGTTTAACCTCCTCGCCAAATCCCTCGCCACGACTGCGCTGGTATAAATCCGCCAGGTCTTTGGGTTCTGCGCAACGATAACCAAAGCGCACGCCATCGAAGCGCGAGAGATTCGACGAACACTCCGCCGGTGCAATCACGTAATAAGCAGGCACCGCCAGATGACTGCTTGGCAAGCTGATCTCAACCAGTTCGGCACCGAGTTTCTGATATTCACGCAATGCTGCGTCAATCACTTTAGCCACATCACTATCCAACCCTGCCGCAAAATATTCCTTGGGCAACCCAATGCGCAAGCCTTTAATTGAATCATTCAACGTAGCGCGATAATCCGGTACCGGCTTATTCATACTCGTCGAATCTTTCGTATCGAAGCCCGCCATCACCTGCAACAACACCGCACAATCTTCCGCGCTATGCGCAATGGGTCCGGCCTGATCCAGGCTG
>JANNJI010000729.1:0-5379 GCA_031405795.1 Gammaproteobacteria bacterium | reverse complement strand
CGCGGGAGGGTGATGCTATGCATCTGCATGGAATGTGGATGGACCTGGAGGATCCAGACGGCAGCTCCCTGTTGCGAAATGTTGTCAGGCGAGCACTATCATGTTCAATTACTTTCCATAACACCCTGTTATAGGTTGGATTAACCGGACCCCAATATCGTTCGTTACGAATCAGTTCCACCCCACCTTGGTCAGGGCTCCAGGAGGCAGGGTTTTTTAATCGATAGGGACCAGAGCCCAGCAAGATACCTTTTGATTCATTGAATTTTTCAGGTTCCTTGAGATATTTTTGGTAGAAATGTCGCGGGAGAATTTCCATTACACCTGACATTAACAAACTATTGTAATAAGGTTCAATGAATACAAACTCGACGGTATAATCGTCCAGTGCCTTCACAGATTTGATTTTTTTGTAATAGGAACGCTCGCGTGGAGCGGCAATGGCTTCTGTCATTGCGAATTCATAGGTAAATTGTACGTCGTGTGCAGTTAGTTTTACGCCGTCTGAAAAAACTACGTTATCGCGCATTTTATAAGTAAGAATCAAACCATCGTTAGAAATGGTCCATGACTTGGCGATGTGGCCGATTAATTCTAAAGTATCAGGATCATAGGTCAGTAGGGTTTCCAGAACCATCGATTGGATGTCCGAAGCATATTTATCTGTCGATATATAGGGCGTGAGCGTTTTAATTCCTGAACCAAATGCTTGTATTAACCAATCCCCTTTATTGTAATCCGGTAATAAGCTTGCTTGGTAAGCGCGGCGAAATGAAGGGGGGATGTCTTCCGGCATGCGGGTCTGTTTTGTTCCCGGTTCCACAAACTGTTGTCTGCTCAAGTCACGAATGGAATTACGTATGTCTCGTAGATCCGCAGCTTGATCATTGACTTGGTGTTCGATTTCAGCCATTTTTAACCACTGACGATCAATCATATACATCGATAATAAGAGAATGGTGATGATCACAGCCAGAATGGCATACAGGGTGAAGTTTTGGGGGCTAAAGCGCTTCTGCATAAGTTCTCTCTGTCCTTATTCCGATGTGTTTCACGGATTGAATACATAACATACTTATGACTATTCATCCATAGGGTAAAGACATGCTATCTATTTCTTATCGGTTTTAGAGCAAGGTGTTGAAAAAACAGTCAGGTTTGAGTTCGGTAGCGTGACAGATATGGGTTGCTGGATGGTGATGGTGGTAGATGTAGGCGCACACATAAATACTGATAACTCGATAATCACCTGGGAAGAGAAACGATGTGTGGTATTTGGGTGTGTTTAGGGCATAAAAATGATACTACGCTATAAGACGGAACATCTCCGCCAGCTCTTGAGCACGGATTCTAAAATGATTAACGTTTGTAAGCCAGCAACGGCGTGCATTATCTCTTACCTGAATCTGAACTAATTTGAGTTACAAGTTAGAGGTTTGTGTAACGTCTACATACAGTGTGACGCGTTGGCCGGCGCGCAGTCGGCTTTTATTGGATAACTTATTCCAACGTTTTACCTGATCAACACTGACATTGAATTTTTGCGAAATGCGGTGGAGTGTATCACCGCGCCGCACCCGGTAGCCGATCCGCTGCATCACCTGACGTTCATCGGGTATCACTAATTCGTCGAGTTGGCTGAAGGTCGCGGGTGTTACGGCGGCCTTGACTTGTGTGTGATTGTTGCGGGACCAGATCACCAGTTCCTGACCGGGTAACAGTTTGTCACGTGGGGCCTGACCGTTCCATTTTGCCAGTTGTTTTACGCCAACACGGTGACGGCGGGCGATGTTCCACCAGGTATCACCGCTACGTACCGTATGCGTTATTTTCACGCCATCATTTTGCGGGGTATTTTGTATGTCATGCAGGCGTTGCGTGGCGCTGAATTTATAAGTCGCCAACGCCTGGCTGGAAACCGGGATCATTAAACTCTGTTTGTGACGCAGTTTGTTGCTCGGTAATTTGTTTACCGCCTTGATAATGTCAGGTGTCGTTTGATATTGGTTGGCAATCAGTTTGATGCTCTCGCCGGAGGTGACCTGGTGGCGGACCCATTGGATGCGTTTTTCCGCCGGGTAGTTGGCGAGGTTAACTTTAAAGGTGTCAGCATTTTCAATCGGCAATAACAAATGGTGGGGACCATGCGGCGAAGTAGCCCAACGATTAAAACCGGGATTCAGCAGGTAAATCGCATCAAGATCCATCTCCGCCAGCTTTGCAACCAGGGCCAGATCAATCTGTGAGTCGATATCGACACGTTCAAAAAATGCCTCATCCGCAATATGATCAAAATCGATCTTGTATTTTTCCGGATTGGCGACAATTTTTTGCAACGCCAACAGTTTTGGAACATAGGCGCGCGTTTCGTTTGGTAATTTTAAAGAGAAAAAATCAATTGGTTTGCCTTTGCGTTTATTCAGACGAATGGCACGCCGCACATTATTACTGCCGGAGTTATACGCCGCCAAGGCCAGCAGCCAATCACCGCCGAACTCGTCGCGAAGCGCTGATAATAATTTAACAGCAGCATAGGTTGAGGCATAAATATCGCGGCGCCCGTCATACCACCAATTTTGTTCAAGCCCATACATTTTGCCGGTGGAGGGAATAAACTGCCAAATGCCCGAGGCGCGGCCATGTGAATAGGCAAACGGTTGAAAGGCACTTTCTACGATCGGTAACAGTGCAATTTCCAGCGGTACTTTTTCGTGTTCGAGTATTTCAACAATGAAATGCATGTAGGGTGCGGCGCGTTCGGCGACACGATCCAGATAATCTTCATTGCGCACAAACCATTGCAACTGCTGATCAATACGCGCATTGTCGATATCCGGCATTGCCAGACCGGCACGGATGCGATCCCAAATGTTACCTGGATCTTCCGCCGGCGTTTCTTCATCAACGAGCAGCGCGTCTTCAACAGGTGCAGTATTTGTGGCGTTGCGGTTAATGTTGTCGGTGATGAATTCCGTTATTGCAGCAGTTTCCGATTGGGCAGCTGTGGTGCCGACGATAGCAGCGGTGGCTGTATCTGCTTGCGGCGGTGTTGCTGGGGTATTGGGGTTAATCGTGCTGCATGCCGAGCTGGCGAACAACGCACATAGAATCAGTAGGTTACGTTTCATTTTTCACTTCTTCTGGTTGGTGTAGGACAATGGTAGGAGGTCAGAGCAAAGCGGTCAAGGGGCGCGCATGGAACTTGCTAACTTTGCCACATCCGGCATACTCCCAGCCCATGTCCTGGCTGCCACGCAAACATCGTTTTAATCATTGTCCTGATATCGACCAAGCTTGGCCGGAACTTCAGCGTTGGTATGGTACGGCCTTAGGTAAAAAATTGGCCGAACGCGAAAATGAGTTGTTGGTGGCGGCCTTGGCCGACCTGTTTGGCTATCATCTGTTGCAAGTGGGTCGTTTAACGGAGGTAGATTGGTTAACAAGCAGCCGGGTCTCACACCGCCTTGTTATAGATTTTCCCCATCATCAAGTACCACTGCTTTGCCGCCCCCAGCTCGTCAGCCAACCACATTTATTACCCTGTAAGAGTGACAGCATTGACGTCGTGGTATTGCCGCACGTCCTGGAATTTTCCCATTATCCGCACGAGGTACTGCGTGAAGTGGAACGGATTCTGATACCTGAGGGTGTAGTAGTGCTGCTGGTCTTTAATCCCTGGGGTTTTTGGAATATCTGGCGGCTTGTTTTTGGCTGGCGTGCCCACTCTCCGTGGTGTGCCCGGTTTCTCAGTACCACCCGATTGAAGGATTGGCTGGCATTACTGGGGTTTGATGTCTTGAGCATTCAGGGTTATTTTTTTCGCCCACCCATTCAAAGTGAAAAGCTGATGAATCGCTGCGGCATGTGGGAGAGGCTTGGCCGACGCTTCTGGCCGGGCATGGGTGCAGCAAAGTTAGTGATTGCCAAAAAACGGGTGACAACCCTGACGCCGATCCGGCCACGTTGGTCTGCGCAACCCAAGGCTATCGTGCGGCCGGGTTTGGCGGAGCCTTTTCAGAACAAATATAGGGATGAGCCATGAGTGAGCTAGTTGAAATTTTTACCGATGGTGCGTGCAGCGGTAATCCAGGACCCGGTGGTTGGGGTGCAGTATTGCGTTACGATGGGCAAGAAAAACAATTGTACGGTGGCACTCCAGACACAACAAACAACCGCATGGAACTCATGGCAGCCATCATGGCACTGGAATTCCTCAAACGGTCCTGTAAGGTGCGTTTGACCACGGATTCGGAGTATGTCAAAAAGGGTATCACCCAATGGATCGCCCAATGGAAAATACGGGGTTGGCGTACTGCAGACAAGAAACCGGTAAAAAACCAGGATCTTTGGCAACGGCTGGAGGCGGAGGTGGGGCGTCATCACGTCGAATGGCATTGGGTACGCGGCCATAGCGGCCATCTCGAGAATGAACTTGCTGATGCGTTGGCAAGGCGGGGGATTGAGGAGCTGCGGGGTGTGTCGTGATGTTAGGGAGAGGGTGAGATGCGACAAATTATTTTAGACACCGAAACCACCGGTTTGGATCCACAGGATGGTCATCGGGTGATTGAAATCGGCTGTATCGAGTTATTAAACCGGCGTCTGACAAAAAGCCGGTTTCATTATTATCTAAATCCCGATCGCGACATTGATGAGGGTGCAATAGAAGTGCACGGCCTCACCATGGAGTTTCTTGCTGACAAACCCCGTTTCGCGGAGATTGCCCAGGATCTGCTGGCATACGTGCAAGGTGCTGAATTGATCATTCACAATGCGCCGTTTGATTGTGGGTTTCTGGATGCCGAGTTTGCCCGCGTGGATAAAAACTGGTTGGGGCTGACGCAACATTGCAACGTGCTGGACACCCTGCAGTTAGCACGGCAGTTACATCCGGGGCAGAAAAATAATCTGGACGCGTTGTGCAAACGCTATAGTGTCGATAATACACAGCGTACCTTGCACGGCGCTCTGCTGGATGCAGAAATCCTTGCCGATGTGTATTTAGCCATGACAGGTGGCCAGGCGAAGTTATCGTTGGAAACCGATGACGCTGGCGAAGTGAAAAATGAAACGGTAGTCATTCCTATCACCAAGCAACGGTTACCCTTACGTATTATTCAGCCCAGCGCGGACGAACTGGCTGCACACCAGGGACGACTACACGCGATCCAGAAAAGTGCCGGGCAAACCAGCCTGTGGGAGAGGCTGGAGGCAGAAGGTAAACTCTAAACGCTTGTTTGTTTACACCCCATTGAGCCACAAATGCACGGCGATGCTCGCGGCATAGCCCAGGGCGATGGCCCACGACCAGCGCAGGTGCGCGAAGAAAGTGTATACACCGCGGGCCTGTCCCATTAACGCGACCCCGGCGGCGGAACC
>JANNJI010000728.1:0-1670 GCA_031405795.1 Gammaproteobacteria bacterium | reverse complement strand
CATGCCAGGTATTATCTACTCTGGCACTGACCAAGTCTTCGGGAAACTCCGGCAACGGCTTACCCTGTTGTTTGGCGGCGATGAGGTGGTCTTTGAATTCATCCAGGATCGCCTCGGTTTGCTGCGAAAAATAATTTTCCGGGAAGGGTGGATAATCCGGGCGTTTGTTATCGATGTACAGATTCACTTCGCGTTTGTATTCTTTGAGTAAACTGATGATGTCGTATTCGGGGTGGCCCTGAAAGAATATGATCCGAAACAAGTCCTCACTCACCGCCAGATGCACACCGGCCTGTTCGCTCTCCACTAACACATGTAACCTCGCTGCCTCAAATTGCCCACGGTCGATCTGATTAAAACGCGAATGCGGGACATCGAAGCGCGTATTAACACCGACTACCAAGGGATGATCGCGATCAATGACGCGATGTGAATACACACCCCAGCGTTTGAAACCCAAGGGGCGGCGTTTTTGTTCGTAACGGAACTGAAGGATCGCGTGTGTCGCCAAACAGGAACAAAGCGTGGAAGTCACATTGTCATAGGCCCAATCGATGACCTTGATCAATGGCTTCCAATACAGTTCTTTACTGAGGTCGGGGTGAATCGGTGGGGCGCCGGTGATGATGAGCGCATCCAGTCCCTGTTGTTTAATCGCCTCAAAGCTCTCGTAATATTTTTCAACATGCGCACGACCCTCGGTATTACGTGGCAATTCCTTTAAGGTAAATGGATGCAAATAAAATTGTGCGATCTGATTGCTTTCACCAATCAAGCGAAAGAATTGCCGTTCGGTGGCTTCCAGTGCGGCATCGGGCATCATGTTTAACAAGCCAATGTGTAATTCACGGATTTCCTGTTGCAGGGCATAATCACTGGGCAGGACAATTTCCCCTTCCTCACGCAGGCGATCAAAGGTGGGCAATTTGGAATGGGCAACGAGGGGCATGGTTTATCCTTTGGCAACAGGTTCGCGCGCCAGGGCCTGTTCAATGAGAGCAAGAAACTGGCGTTCATTTTTCACATGGCTTAATTCTTCCGTGCTAATGGTGTATCCATGGTGCTGCGCGATGGCCTCATAACGCGGGATGCGTGAATAAAATAATTGCGGAAACACCCAGCGCACAAAATCATCCGGGTTGAGCAAGGCGGTGTAATCAAGCCGCTGTTCCTGCATGTACAGGCGCAATTGTTCATCGAGAAAGGGTTCACGGTAATACAGCGGTTTGGGGCTGGTGGTGGCGCGACGGATCAATTCCTGTTCATCCTTGGTGCTGGCCTTTATATATAGTATCAAAGTGTGGTTGGCCAGGGTGTGCAGGGTGTGCGTGTCATCCAGTTCACACAGACTGCCACCGGCATCATTGATAAAATGTTTATAGCCATAGATCACCTGCGCCTTGCGAATGAATTCGGGTACATCGCGCATCGCGGCAATTTCGGCATCACGATGCAAGGCTTGGCGGCGCTTGAATTCATGCAGCGCCAGTCCACCTTGTTCGGGATTACCCAGTTTACCCAGGAAACTGGAGACTGGTTGCAGGTTGTCGACGGTGATGTTGTTTTCAAAATAAATCGAGTCATTGCGTAACAGGTCACGCAGAAACGGAATTTGCATCGCCTGTTGTTTGATATTATCCAGGATCGGTTCATCCAGGTAACGGGTGCCG
>JANNJI010000727.1:0-5624 GCA_031405795.1 Gammaproteobacteria bacterium | reverse complement strand
GCGGCAGGAAGCCGAGCAGGCCGAACATCTTCATGGCTGTCTGCTGGTCTCCGATGAATTCCGCCTCGACTTTTTCCAGGCCAAGCTGCCGGGCGATGTCCGCGATCTCGGTGACGAGCGCCTTGGCCAAACCGCGCCCGCGGAACTTGGGGTGGACCAGCACGCTCACCCGCCCGATGTGCCGTTTCCAGCCGCCAAGCTGCTGGTGCAGCGTCGCGTCGGCGATAATCTGGCCGTCGAGCATGGCGAGCAGTGGCAGGTTGCGGCCCAGGTCGATGTTCTGGCACCACTCATGAATGACCGTGGGATCGGTGACGCGGTGCTTGATGAACATCCGTTCCGGGTTGGGCACCGCGAGGAAGAATTCGTGGAACGCCATCTCGTCCGTGGATTCGAGCGGACGCAGCACGTAGTTGCAGCCGTCCTTCAGATCCAGGTCCTTTGGATAATCCGCCAACGCCACTTCCAGTGACATAGTTTGCTCCGTGGTTCAGGTTGTCCGAGTCGTGACCATTCAGTTCAACCACGAATGGACACAAATAAACACGAATGGAAATAGACGCTTGCCAGATTTTCACTCCGCCGAAATCGGCTCACCAGGCAGGGACCGGTCGAGAGGTCGCTCCACGCTCTCCTCAGTCCTTCCGATTCGTGTGCCGGGTAACTCACAGAGTTTCAATCGTTACAGCTACGTCATCAACAACCCGCTGTCGCTCACGGATCCGAGTGGGTTTTTATTCAGCGGTTTGCGCAAGGGGTTTGGCAAGGCGGCACCGTATGTCAGGATCGGAATAATAATATATTCTTCATACCTAGTGGGGAATGCGGCTGGAAACTGGTATGGCGGAACTAATGCGGCAGTCTTCGGTGGTGCGGTAGGGGGTGCGTATGCAGCGGTCCTCAGTCGTGGCAATGTGATCCGTGGCGCGCTGACGGGTGCGGCGTTTGGTTATGTGGGACATGGAGCAGGCATTGAGGACGAAGGACTTAAGATGCTCGCGCATGGCGTGGTCGGTGGGTTGGGCAATCGGTTGGATGGTCAGAAATTTTCACAAGGTTTTATTGCGGCGTTTGCAGGCGAGGCGATCACCCTCAACACCAAAGGCATCTTAAATGGTTTCTGGGGCGGACTCGTCAAGGCCTCGGTGGCGGGGGGCATTGGATCAGAGTTGGGTGGCGGGTAGTTTGGGGATGGGGCAATCACGGCGGCGTTTGGGTATTTGTTTAATGAGGCGGGGGGTGACCAAAGTTCAGAGGACGAATATGAGTCTCGACCATATTATGAAGATATTGCAGAAGCTTATGAAACAGATGGGCTTGCATTGATTGACCGTGTTGGCGGTAAATTAAAAGTCAACTTTGATACCAATAAAAGCTTTTCAGAGGGTGGTACTTGCGCAGTACGCGTATCTAGCGCTTGTAATTTAGGCGGGGATCCAATACCTGCCAAAAAAGACTTACCTAAAGGTGTCAGAATGCTTAAAGATGCTGAAGGGAATTCTTACATATATTCCGCAGGAGAATTTGCGAAATATGTTTCAAATAGATACGGCCCGCCAGAAAACATAAAATCATTTGATGTAATATCCGGTAAGAAGGGATTTATATATTTTAGTTCTGGGCACGTTGACTTGTTTGATGGAAGTGATTTGGTTGGAAACACAGGGCAAGGAAACGATTATTTGAATCGTTCAAGCAGGGTCCAATTTTGGCAACTTCCTTCTAGACCATCTGATTAATTTCAAAACACAGAGAAAAATGAAATGAAGAAATCGTATTGGTTAATGTTTGTCATGGCTTTTAATTCAGGGTGGGGTATGGCTATTCCCCAGGTTTTCGCTGAACAAGAAGACGTAAACGTTTATGTAAAGACAGAGAGGTTATATAAGCGTTATTACGCAGCTTGGGACAAATGTAATATTGAGCTTATAATATTTAAACAAGATTTTATGCACATAATTTCAAGTTGCGATGGTTCAATTAATGAAATTACAGACAAGATGAGAATAATCTCTCAGAGGACAGACCTTAGAGATGAAATAAAAAAATTAAAAGCGATTCGTTACCTTGGCTCAAGACCAGATATCGCTAAAATACACTGGAATAAACTAATAGAGGCGGCTAATAAATCGGATATTTGGCCTTATAATATTTATGAGCACGAGAAGACGCTCAAGAGGAAATTACAGGCCCAAGCCGCTAGAAATGAACAGCAAGATCCGTATAAAGGCAGAAGCGTCTTATTAACGGAACTATTAGTAAGCATTGATTTTATTAGGCCACTGAGAACTTTTTTCTCAGAGTATGGCGTAGAGTTGCACTACAAGGCTAATGGTCGTTCATTAGAAAAACCGCAGCTCATATCAAGCGAAGAACTGGTGCGTAGAGGTATTTTACATAGTGGCGATGTTAAAAAGAAATACTATCCAGAGTACGTAGCTATTATCTTGGATGCCGATCAGATCAAGGATAAAGGGGTCAGAGTACTTGAAAACGCAAGAACGAATGCAAAATGATTTTGAGTAACAAGAATTTTCAAGGTCTTACAAGGAGCGTAAGATGGCGCGACGACCACGGATGGTTATTCCCGGTCAACCCTTGCATATCGTGCAACGGGGCAATAACCGGCAAGCAGTATTTTTCGCTGAGCAGGATTATTTAACCTACTTGGAATGTCTGCGTGATGCCGCCTTCCAGCAGGGTTGTTGGGTACATGCCTATGTCTTGATGACAAATCATGTCCACTTGTTGTTAACGCCGACGCAGGAAACCAACCTGTCGCGGTGCATCCAGGCGGTGGGCAGGAAGTATGTGCGGTATATCAATGGACACTATCGACGCAGCGGCACGTTATGGGAAGGACGTTTCAAATCGGCTATGATAGATTCTGCACAGTATTTGTTGGCATGTTATCGGTACATAGAACTCAACCCGGTACGAGCGAACATGGTAGAACATCCGCAGCACTATCGTTGGTCGAGTTTTCATGCCAATGCGATGGGTTAACACCAGGATGTTATTACGCCGCACCCGATGTATCTTGAATTAGGCATGGATACACGATCGCGTTGTGAAGCCTACCAATCGCTCATTTCATGTCAATTGTCCACCGATGACGTTGACGCGATCCGTGTGAATACACAGACTGATAGTGTGATAGGTAATGAACGATTTAAACAAGAGATTGCACAGACACTGCAACGTTGCGTGGAAAAATATTCACATGGCGGTGACCGCAAGACGAAAGCGTTCAAAAGGCAAAAAAATCAAGTATACTGACCCCTTGATCTTGTATATTATGTTGATAGAGGTGAGGGTACGTATTGGTGCAACGTTGAAAGTCTTATCGTAAATCAATGATCGCAATCAGCAATCATGGGGTCAGAGTAGAATGGCACTTAGTTAAGCCTTAGTTAAATGGACAGAATTAATTCTGTCCCCTTTACATGATTATTATTCTGGCACGTATTTATGGAATTGAGTAAGTGATTGCAGCCATTACAAGTAATAATAGTCAACATTAAATTAACAGTAATTATACGAGAGAATTCTATGCTAAAATTCAGTGCAATTATTTCAGTTTTCACTCTGCTTGCATTACCAGGCATGTCAAATGCGGCCTACGATGTATCGTGGCTGCCACCGCCATATCCATACAGTATTAGCAGCGGCAATATTAAAGATGCAATTTTAAATGGAAATATAGAATATGCTCTTCGGCTGGTTAAAGATAAGGCGTATCAAGAACTTTACAAAAAATTAAGTGACGAAAGACAAGTTGCAGAGCTTGTAAAAAAACTCGCAGAAAAGCTGGAGAAGGAACTCAATGATGACGCGAAGACTAATGAAGAAAAAAGTGTTGCTGTACTCCAGATTATTGAAGAAAGCATGGAGCCATACAAAAGTACACCAAAAGGTGAAATAAACCTGTCTCTTCAGCATTCAATCAGTAGCGGAGTGACCAGGATTGAATGGGACAAAATGATCGAAGTTGATGTATGTAAGTCACGTTATATTGGCCTTGAGTGCTCCTATGATCAATATGGAATACAACAATGTTCCTATACGTTCAAGTACAAGGATGAATATGTTACAAAGATTCCGGATTATTATATTTATAAAATTGTTAACGGTAATACATCGCTTATAACTAAAATAAATGGAGTCAGAAGTGTGTCTGCTAATTCAATTTCAATTGGATCAAATATAGATGGATTCAAGTTGTTAAAAGAATTCTATGATTTCAAAAAATATGATATCCCAAATATCAACACAGATAAAGCCTTTGTGTACGATCCCTGGTCAGACATAAAAAATCAAGGTGATACTGTCTCATATAGAGTACTAACAGACAATGCACCGTACCGCTATGGTGATTGTGGTACATCCGAATCGTATTCAGTAACAGCAGCATTTGATACCAACGGTGATGGGCACGCTGATTTTATTCCTGATAGTGTATACGACTCATACAGGGCTCAAGCATTTAGCTGGATGGTTCCTGTTTTGAATTTACTGTTTGAATAATGAGAGCAAGAATCATTCGTTTATAAACTAATAAATATTATTAATCAACTCGACAGGTGTGTCTGCTAGATGACATGGCACCATGAAAAAAGAACAGTAAAGGGTTGCAAAATAGGCGAGTAAACTCGGTACAATAGAGTCAAGTTGTATACCAGGACGTTGCTGGTGGCTTGGGTGTAAAAAGTGATTTTAATCTTAAATAACGTGAGGAGAATGCAATGAAAAAATTAGTGCTTTGTTTATTTGGTTTGATGGTGTCAACCAGTGTATTTGCAGCTACTGGCTGGACTGGTCCACGGAATATTGTGAGCCTTGAGACGCATGCTTCTGGTACGGAAATCAGGTTGGAAGGCTTTGGTGGTGCTTGTAGCCAAATTGTGGAAGGTGGTGCTACCCTCACCGTGACAATAATCCGAAATACTTCTCAAAATAAAGAACAATTAATGGCAGTACTTATGACAGCATTTGCTACAGGAAAGCCAGTTGATATTTATTGCAGTGACCCAGCTCAAGGTGCGCCCGTCGACCATATCGTCCTTAAACGCTAAATAGGATTTGGAAGGCCACGAATGTGAGATCACGTCTTGTAAAGACAGGGCCAGAGGGCAATTATTCCTAAATAGTATGATGAGTGTTCTCTGGCTCCAATACACGTGGGTAACATTAGCAAAGGACGGCTAAAATAAATTACAAGTTGTTATCAATTTTGTATTTGCTCAGCTTCCTCCAGAATCAGATCCAAACAGGGGAATGTATGTCGACCGTTTTGTAAAAACGCGAATTAATAATAATAATCTTCTCGAACCTGCTTTTACAATTCTCAGTGTCGACACAAATAGCGATGGCATTTTTGAAAAAGAAGATGCCTGGCTTAATTATGCCTGCGAAAACCATATCACCTATCTCGCTCTTTATGACTTAAGTAAAATTTTCGGACGGAATATTATTGCATGGAATGAAAATACAAGGCAGTTTGAAAATCTTGAAAAGCACCTCTGCCGGTTTATGACAAAAGCAAAAAACCAATATGGTATTAAACAATTTGGTGCCATCGGAGGATCACCTGAATTCTTTGATAGTCTTGAAACATTCATGGC
>JANNJI010000726.1:0-2541 GCA_031405795.1 Gammaproteobacteria bacterium | reverse complement strand
AGCCATGCCAGAAATAGCATCGGCTACACCTCGCTCCACGACGCGGCGTTTAACGGCAAGTCGGACAAAGCAGCACAGCTGATCGCGGAAGGATTGGACATCAATGTCAAAGACTACGATGAAAGTACCCCGCTGCATGTGGCAGCTAACCAAGGGCATAGGAATGTCGTGGAACTTTTAATCGCGCGAGGGGCGAACGTCAATGCGCGAACGCGGAATGGCAAGACCCCGTTACACGAGGCGGCATCCTGGGGCACACGAGAGGTTGCAGAAATCCTTATCGCCAAGGGCGCCAACCTTCATGCCAAAGATGGCGATCACCATACACCGCTGCACCTTGCGGCGACACGGGGCAAGACAGATACGGCTGAACTACTCATTGCCAAGGGCGCTGATGTCAACGCGCTGACGCCCAGCGGGTCAACGCCGCTGACGTGGGCGGTGGCCGAGGAACGGAAGGATATCGTTGCGCTCTTGCTGGCCAATGGCGCGACGACTAATCCCAAGGGCGGTAACGACACGAGCCCCTTACACTGGGCGGCGCGTGAAGGTAACCGGGAAATTGTTGAACTTCTCCTCGCCCATGGTGCGGTCGTCAATATCAAGGACAGCGTTGAACATACCCCGCTATACGTGACGATGTTTGGAAAGAACCTTGCCATTGTCGAGCTGCTTCTGGCCAAAGGTGCCGAGGTCAATGTCAAAACCAAGGATGGTGACACCCCGCTGCACATGGCGCGGGAAAAGGAAGCGGCCGCCTTGCTCATTGCCAAGGGCGCGAACGTCAACGCCAAAGGGAATTTTGGTTATACCCCGTTGCACAAAGCGGCGCGCGAGGGCAGACAGGACATCGCCGAGTTGCTTATTGATAAGGGCGCCGAGATCAATGCCAGAAATAATGAAGGCGAGACCCCGCTGGATGCGGCGTTGGAAAAATATCACCAGGATCTTGCCGCCATGCTCATGGCGCACGGTGCGAAAAAGGGTGTTGATTAAAAGCGATGAGATTTACGGGTCAGCGGGCTTCTCCGTTGATCTGACTATTAATGAAGCCGAAAATTCTGAAACTTTTAAAAAACTCATTGGCTATGCTTCTGTTTTTATCCTAATGATGCTTTTATAATGGAATAAATATACTCCCACTGGCTGGTCTTTGTTTGTGTGAATACTTTGCTAAATAATATTAATAAAATCGTAACCCAGGCCTCTGTGGTAGTGAGGTGTATTCCGCGTCTATTGAGAAAGCCACGGGTTTTTTTCTATTGGCTAGGCACGGCGTACTGGGCATTGCTGATGTTGGTGGTGGTTGTGGTGTTGATGCCGACTTTGGTATCGCCAGCGGTGGATCAAGCTATGGAATGGTTATTTCCGCCTGTCAGCACGGAACTCTTTTTCGGCCTCATCAACCATTCCGTGGAAGATCCCCGGCTGCTTCCAATTCAGGAACTGGTGAAGATTATACTGTGGTGTTTCGGTATCGGCGGCGTCTTTCTTCTGTTTTGGCTGGATATCCCACAGGCACTGCTGAGGGCGACCAAAAAAGCCCGCAAGCGTGAACAACAAGCGGATAAGTTACTCGGCTCGCAGCCTTCACAAAGTATTCTTCTTTATCGAGCGGCAATCTCGTTGGCATCTGATCCTGAGTACGAAAGTCATTTACAGGGTAAAATTCAATATCTGGATCAGCAACTCTCACTCATTGCTCAATCTAAACCGGTTGTGCCGGTTGATAAACCTGCTCAGACCCAATTACTTGCGGAAAATGATCTGTCCGGTAAACCAGTAACCAGCAGTGTGATCAATAACCGGTATCTGCTCAAGGCTGAATTGGGGCGGGGTGGTATGGGGGTTGTTTATCTTGCTCACGATAGTCTGTTAGATCGGGATGTTGCACTGAAAGAATTGCCGACACATTCACTGAATAATGAATTACACACCACGCGTTTTCAACAGGAGGCGCGTGCCCTGGCTCGCTTGACACACCCTTATATTGTGCAAATTTACGACTTCATTACAGAATCACAACGCATATTTATTGCCATGGAGTATGTCAATGGCCGTGGCCTTGATGAGTATCTCGATACACTGAACAAGATGTCGGTTGAAGATGCCAGCTTATTAACGCGACGTCTGGCCGAAGCAATGGCCTATGCACACGAACGTGGTGTTATTCACCGGGATTTTAAACCCGGCAATGTATTATTAACCCATGGGTTGGTGCCGAAGATCACCGATTTTGGTTTGGCTAAAATCACGGAATCCAGCATCAATACCCAAATTGGTACGGTAATGGGTTCACCGGCATACATGAGTCCTGAACAGGCTTTAGGTGAAAGTACTGACCAACGAACCGATATTTATTCACTGGGAATTATTCTGTATCGTTTATTGACCGGTAAACTGCCTTTTGAAGGTGACTCCAAGAGCATCATGGCGCAACACATTAATTGTGAACCCGTGCCACCTCGGGAGATTGATCCCCGCTTACCGGATAATCTCAATACCTTGATACTGTCGATGTTGGCCAAAGCACCAGAGCAA
>JANNJI010000725.1:0-2429 GCA_031405795.1 Gammaproteobacteria bacterium | reverse complement strand
GTGCCGATCACGACTCCTACCCAATATTTACCAATGGCGTCACGGGCGGTATTGCCACCAATATGTCGGACGCGCTGGTCAATCAGATCGATGGTCATTTGCGTATCCAACACCGCGATTATAAAAAATACTTCATTACCGATCAGGAAAAAATCCTGATCCGTGACCATCGCGCACTAACTGCCGAGGTAATGAAAAACCCACATGTGCGTGTAGTCATGCCACGCGTCATGATGGGGGGGTTGATTGGCAAGGATGACAAGAGCACCACGTTTTTTGGTTTTGGTTCTGAGCTGTCGACACTGTCCACCGTGTTGCCAGACTACGGTAAAAATCTGGTGGCTGGGAAATTATTGTCCGTGGACGACCCCGACGGTGTATTGGTAGGCCGTGCATTGGCGAAAAGCCTCGGGCTAAAACCAGGTGATGAGTTAGTGATGTTATCAAAAACAGTCCATGGCGAGGACAGTAACGCGCTTGTGCACGTGCGTGGTATCGTGACTTTTCCACCCGACAATATCCTTGAACAAAGCCTGGTGTTTACCGGGCTGGAAAAAACCCTCAGGGAAAATCTGCTGGATCTCGGTGACGGTGCAACGCAACTGGTGATACGTCTCGACGATACGAAAAATGTTCCTGACGTTGAGTCTGCACTCAATCGTCAGTTCGAAGCCCAAGGCCTGCCTTGGCGAGTGACTCCCTGGTACGACAATGCGGTTTACAGCCGCGTGGTGGGCATGTTCGGTGGTATCGGCCGATTAATCTCAATCATTCTTGTCTTGATGGTGGGGGTGATCACCAGTAACTCTTTACTGATGGCGTTTTTCGAACGGATTCGTGAAATCGGTACCCTGCGTGCCATCGGTATGCACAAGCGGGATGTGTATCGTTTACTTTATACCGAGTCGGTACTCGTTGGTAGTGCGGGGGCATTACTGGGATTGGTATTTGGCGTAACGCTGGTATTGCTCGGCCAATACATCGGCATTCCGTTAGGTGGCATCGTTAATCAAGAAGTGCATCCGGTGTTGAATCCCATGAGCTTGGTGTTATCGGTACTCGCACCCCTACTGTGTATTGTCATCGCAGCGGCGATACCGGTACGTGCGGTGAGTCGAATTAACGTGATCGAATCATTGAATTATCACTGAAGAGGAAAACTTGTATGCTTTTTCAGCTCGCTTACAAAAATCTGTGGCGCAATCGTCGCCGGACTTTATTGACGGAAATCTCTATTGTGTTTGGTGTATTGGTGATTATCGGTTCGGGAAATTTTATTTATGGAATGCAACGTGACTGGGCCAGGTATGAAATTAACGCCAACACCGGAGCGTTTCAGATCGAACATCGTGACTATCAGGATCTGAGGAAATCCGAACCCTTACAAGTGACCTTGGAAAATGGCGCTGAACTGGTGGAGCGTATCAATATGCTGCCGGGAGTGACCGCGGCCTTCGGCAAGTTGAATTTCTCCGGTATGGTCAGCAGTGGACTCAAGAGTACCTTCTTCGACGGGCAGGCGGTGGAGGTTGTGCGGCAACGAAAAGTCCTGACGCGTCAGGAAGATTTAATTATGGCGGGAAAACCACTGAGTGACGCGCCGGGCGAGGTGATTCTCGGGGCCGATCTCGCCGACAGCCTGGGTATAAAGATCGGTGACCCTGTCTCGATTGTGGTGCGGACTTTCTACGGCGGATTGAATTTAACACATGGCACGCTGGTGGGAACCAAAAACGGACGGCATTTTCCGTCGTCGACCTATTTGGAAGTTCGCCTGGATGACGGCCAGAAATTATTGCGAGTGCCAGACCGCGTGTCGCAGGTGGTGGTGGGTGCGCAGGATTTAGATTTTATCCCGGCTTTAATGCAACAAGTCGTTACTGCGTTAAACAATGAAAAAATTACCTATGTTACCCGTGGTTACTCGGAGCTGATCCCTATTTATGCCCAGGCAATTGCTTCCTTCAAAGTGATCTCCACGGTGGTGGGTTTCGTTTTATTTGTACTGGTCGGTGCCGGTATTGGCAACGTGATGGCGATGGCGGTGATGGAGCGTAAACGAGAGATTGGCACATTGCGTGCCATTGGGATGGAAAAGAATCAGATTCGGCGCTTATTTTTAACGGAAGGCTTGATCATCGGTGGTATTGGTGCCATCGCCGGAGTGGTTTTCACGAGCGCACTAACGTGGGTGATCGCAACGCATGGCGGCATTCATTTACCACCAGCACCGGGAACCAGTCAGGAACTAACCATCATCCCACAGCTGGATGTATTGATGAGTGTCTTTGGCGTCGTGATGCCGTTGCTGGTGGGTATATTCGCCAGCTGGTGGCCCGCGTCGATCTCGGCGAACCTCAGTCCGGTTGAAGCATTAGCGGAGGCATAACATGCAACTTATCCGATCCAAAAAAACACCTACCAGTCTT
>JANNJI010000724.1:0-5349 GCA_031405795.1 Gammaproteobacteria bacterium | reverse complement strand
GTGTCTGTTGCGCGCGGGTATTCCCTATCGCCTCGCCCCCGCCACCAAGCTGGCACAGTTCTTCTATAACCAGCGACTACGTCAACGCCGTTCGCAATCAGTCAAGCCGGAATATAGCTACAACCTCGACCTTGGCAAACGACTGCTGCACGATTTCAACCTCACCGTGCCGACTGATCCACAACCTCCATATTTACAATTTGCTAGCGCTGAAATACAACAGCTCAAAGATCATTTTCTACAACAACACCGTCTCCCACCTGGGCAACGTCTGGTCTTTATCCATCCGGGCAGCGGTGGCTCGGCAGTGAATTTGTCACTGGCACAATACGCGCAACTTGCCCGGACGCTGCAACATGAAACTCCGCTCACCCTCGTCATCAGCGCAGGCCCCGGCGAAGTTGAACGTGCCCAGTCACTGGCGCGGTTACTCTCCGATGTTCCCTCTATCCTCTACCACTCCGATCAGGGTTTGGTTATGTTCGCAAAACATATTGCCTTCACCGATCTGTTTATTAGCGGTTCCACCGGTCCGCTGCATATTGCTGGGGCATTAAATCGTCCGACTGTCGGTTTTTATCCGCGCCGCCGCTCCGCAACCGCATTGCGTTGGCAAACATTGAGTGGTGATGATCGACGGCTGGCGTTTTCACCGCCAGAGGAAAGTGCAGAAGAAAATATGCAAGGTATTGATATCGAAAAATGTGCGCAGGAAATTGACGAAAAACTGTTAAGCTGTTTGTAAGCTGGGTGACTCGATGAAGGCGCAACGCAGAGTAAAAAACCCGTCGTTTCGCCCTCGCACTGATCTGTTTTATTCGTTCGGCCTTGCCTGGCTTCTTGACCATAAGTCCGCATATTTCACAAATGTCGAGTGTGCTGACAAGAGCGCAATGAGAAACCCTTGCTTGCCATCGAGGAAACCGGCTTTAATAAAATAGATCTTTATAAAACAGCCTGCCGCATGTAGCACACCTTGCAGCAGGGATGAACGCTTGCCTTGCGTTTGACGCTGTTCGGACCATTCGCGTGCATAACGCGCCGACTTTACCAGATAGTGTTCCATATTGCGGTAAGTAAAATGCAACAAGTCCCCTTTGAGTTGTTCGGTATCCATGCCGTCGGCAAAATACAGTTTTTCATGGACACGTTCAGGACCGTACTTGGCCTTGTTATTCGGATACAAACGCACCTTGGGTGCGGGATACCAGCCGCCATGGCGTAAGAACCGGCCAAAACACCAGGGTAAGATCGGCATGGCGTAGGCCTTGGTTTGGTTATTTTGTTTCACCACCTGTTCGATCTCGACGCGTAGTCCGTCACTGACCCGTTCATCGGCATCGATCATCAGCACCCAGTCTGCCTCTGTTTTACTTTGTGCACGTTGGCGCTGCACACCATAACCTTGCCAATTGGCTTCATTAAATATCTTGTTGGTGAATTGTTTGGCGATCTCCAGCGTATTGTCCGTGCTGCCGGAATCCACGACAACAATTTCATCGGCGAAAGACACGCTCTGCAATGCGGCCTTGATGCTGTGTGCTTCGTTACGGACTATGAGTATTGCGGCGAGTCGTGTCATGCGTGAGTATCCATCAGTATTTGTTCACCGCTTGCAACACCTCATCCACGCCGATCCCGGTTAAACACTGCGTATGACCCAGTGGGCAGGTACGTTTGAAACATGGGCTGCAACTCAAACGATGATAGACCACTGTCGCTTGATCAGACAGGGGCGGGGTGTAATCCGGTGTCGATGATCCATAGATTGCCACCACCGGTCTGCCGGTGGCGCAGGCGATGTGCATCAGACCTGAATCATTCGTCACACAGACCTGAGTTAAGGCAAGGAGATCAATTGCATCGTGCAACCGGGTCTTGCCGCATAAATTGTAGACATGCGGCAAGTCGTGGGCGATCTGCTCACCGATGTCACTCTCCTTTGCTGAGCCCAATAACCAGACTTGTTTACCCGCCTTGCTGCAGTGATCGGCCAATGCCCGGTAAGATCCCATCGGCCATTGTTTGGCGGGGCCATACTCGGCGCCTGGCATCATGCCGACAATGGGTTTGTCGATATTCAGTCCCAAGATTGTTAACAGACGTTGTTGATTCGCGACATCAATCGTCAATTGCGGCGTCGGGATTGGTGGTGGCAGTGTTGCGGAACGCGGATATGCCAAGGCTACAAAGCGTTGCACGGTCTTGCTCAGTATAGTTTTGTCGAGGTCGTGCATATCATTGATCAGTCCGTAGCGCCACTCGCCACGATAACCGGTACGTTGCGGTATCCGCGCAAACCACGGCAGCAGCGCCGCCTTGAGCGAACGTGGCAAGACAATAGCTTGATCATAGTGTTGCATGCGCAGGGTTTGCGCGAGCTTAAGCCGCTGATACAAACCCAGTTGGTTGTGCCCCACCGCAAGTTCATGTGCCTGCCGCACCTGCGGCATGCGTTGTAACAACGGTAATGACCAACTCGGCGCTACCACGTCGATCTGGCAGTGGGGATAAAGTTGTTGCAAGGTGATGTAAAGGCTTTGCGCCATCACCATATCACCGACCCAGGCGGGACCGGCGATTAATATACGTGTGGGATTGATAGGCTGTTCCTTCGTGCTAGTCATCGACAACTATATGCAACGCGATGATGACACATTGTTAACGTCATCAAGACACCGGATGCTGCACCAACCACTGCATATACTCTGCGACACCTTCACCCACCGTCTTGAACGGTGCGGTATAACCCGTCTGGCGCACTGCGCTCATGTCGGCCTGGGTAAAACTCTGGTAACGGCCCTTGAGGTGCTCGGGAAAGGGAATGTATTCGATCTGGCCACGACCATGCGCCCTGATCACGGCGTTGGCGACGTCATTAAAAGGTTGGCTGTTGCCCGTGCCCAGATTAAAAATACCGGATTTGTCCGGATGCTGCATAAACCATAAGTTCACATCGACACAGTCGCCCACGTAGATAAAGTCGCGGCGCTGTTCACCATCGCCATAACCATCACAGCCTGTAAATAACCGTGCCTTGCCATCGGACTTGATTTGATTATTGACGTGGAATGCCACGCTCGCCATGCTGCCCTTGTGCGATTCACGCGGTCCGTAGACGTTGAAATAACGAAAGCCGACGATCTGACTGCGCACCTTGGGTAACAGGCGGCGCACATATTGATCAAATAAAAATTTCGAGTAGCCGTATACGTTCAACGGTTCTTCATGTTCACGGGTTTCCTTGAAGATTTTACCTGCACCATACACCGAGGCCGAGGAGGCATACAAATAGGCAATCTGGTGATCCAAACAGTAATGTAATAAGGTCTTGGAATACTCATAGTTGTTCTGCATCATGAATTTGCCGTCCCACTCGGTGGTGGAGGAACAGGCGCCTTCATGAAAAATCGCCTCCACTTGATTAGCAAACCGTTCGCCATTTTTCACGCGTTGCAGAAAATCGTCCTTGTCGATGAAATCGGCAATGTCGCAATCAGCGATATTTTTAAACTTGACGCCGTTCTTCAAATTATCCACAACCAGAATATCGCTACGCCCGCGCTCATTCAGCGTCTTGATAATATTGCTGCCAATAAAGCCAGCGCCGCCAGTGACGATAATCATAGTAATAATTCCAGTTAAATACGTTGCAAAATATTTTTAATGATATCGGAAGTAGAATGCCCTTCCACAAATTCCAGGATGCGTACCTGGCCACCGTGTTCTATGACACACTTACCGCCAGCAACCTGCTCGGGTTTGTAATCGCCACCCTTCGCCAATATCTTCGGCAAGACTTTACAGATTATTCGTTCCGGGGTGTCTTCCGTAAAGGGCACCACCCAATCCACGCATTCCAACCCTGCCAACACCGCCATACGGTGCGGTAAACTATTGATCGGTCGATCCTTGCCTTTTAACCGTTTCACCGAGGCATCGTCATTCACCGCAACAATCAGGCGATCACCCAACTTGCGGGCCATTTGTAAATAGGAGACATGACCCGGATGCAGAATATCAAAACAGCCGTTGGTCATCACCACGGTCTGTCCCAGTAATTTCGCCTGTTCGATTAAGGCGACTAATTTGTCCTCGCTGACCACACCACGTTCCAGCGGCACGTCTTTGCGCAACGCTAATTGCAGCTCTTGCGGCGATACCGTTGCGGTACCGACTTTACCCACGACAATGCCCGCACCCACATTCGCCAAGGCCGTTGCCTCTTCCAGTGATACACCGGCAGCCAGTGACGCCGCCAACACGGCGATCACGGTGTCACCGGCGCCGGTCACATCAAATACTTCGCGCGCGTGCGTCGGCAGATGCAGCGGTGCCGCATGACGTTGCAACAAGGTCATGCCGCGTTCGCTGCGCGTCACCAGCAGGGCCTGTAACCCAAGCTGCTCAATCAAGGCCATGCCTTTTTCAACAATCGCCGCATCATGTTCACATCGCCCCACCACGGCCTCGAACTCATGCAGGTTCGGCGTGATCAAGGTGGCATTACGATAACGTTCAAAATCGGTACCCTTGGGATCAATTAATATCGGAATTTTTTGCTGGCGTGCGGCGGCAATTAATTGCGACACATCGGCGAGCGTGCCCTTGCCGTAATCCGACATCACCACCGCACTGGCGCTTCGCATCGCCTGCGCGGCATGATCGCGTAATTGTTCGGGGCGGCTGGCAGTAAAGCCATCTTCAAAATCCAAACGGATCAATTGTTGGTGACGACTGAGGACACGCAACTTGGTGACGGTCTTGCAATCGGGCAACCGTTCGAATAAACAATGGACACCGGCACTTTGTAACAGGGTTTGCAGTGAATCCGCTGCCTCGTCTTGGCCGGTATAACCGATAACACTGCTGCTCGCACCCAACGCGGCGATATTCAAGGCGACGTTGCCTGCACCACCGGCGCGTTCTTCCGCGCCCTTGACCAACACCACTGGCACCGGTGCTTCCGGTGATATCCGCGAGGTATCGCCGTGCCAATACCGATCCAGCATGAGATCGCCGATGATCAATACCTTGGCCTTGGAATAATCAGGGATGGTACGCTGCATTGCTGTGGGTCAGCCTTTTAACTCGTACACCGTACCACAATACGGGCACTTGGCGACGCCGTTGTCTTCAATCGGCAGGTACACGCGTGGATGCGAATTCCACAATGTCATGCTGTCGGTCGGACAATGCAGCGGCAGGTCAGCGCGCGTAATCTGATAACGTTGTTGCGCATTGGTTGGCTGGTTTTTTGTTTCCATCATTCAATCCTCTGATCAACTATCGACAATTATTTTACCAATGTGCACCATTGTGCGTATTGCACGACCTTGCCATTGACGA
>JANNJI010000723.1:0-9316 GCA_031405795.1 Gammaproteobacteria bacterium | reverse complement strand
ATAATACGAATGAACAGTAACGCCAGTCAGTATTTTAGTTGCTTACGTTAACGCTGACACGATCACTGCCGGGGTTTATTTTAAACAATATGTCTATACGTCATTACCATCACGGATCATCGGAGACCGCGTTTGCCCAAGGCTCGCAATGGCTACGCACGGGCATCGTAGTGGTGTGTCTGTTCGTGGTGCATTCCCTTGCGGTTGCCAGTGGCGTGGTGGTATTGGAAACTGAGCAAGCGGTCACTGAAATCGGCCAGGTCGTGACGTTTAATTTTTCCCAGCAATTGATCTTTGTCCGTCAATATCCGAGCACGCTGTGCAAACAGTGCGTCTTTTACTTGAAGCCGACAACGTTCAATCCAACGGAACTGGCGGATTTGGCGCATGATGAAGCGATTAGCGTCCGCTCCATGCCGGGGGCATGGTTGCTCAATGCCAGGTATCAAGGGGATCCACAAGGCAACATCACCGTCACTGTTGATTTTTCGCAAACCGTGAGTATTGCGGTCACTCAGGACGCCAATAAACGCACCTTGCAACTGGACATCAGCAACAGCGCAACCCCAGACCAGCCAAACATCGCAGCCGTGCCAGCGGTAACGAAACCCGCGGCGGCAAAACCGGTTAGCGCAACCGCCACAGAAAAATCGGCGGCACCCACCCCGATTGTGAAAAAACCAGCGGAACCCACACTGTTCGACATCATGCATCCGGTAGGAGGGGCGCCCGCGGTTGTATATGTCATTAATCTGGAGTCTTCGACTAACACTATTGATCTGGCGAAGCTGAAGGAAATACCGGAATTGAGCAGCTACGACAGTTATGTCACCAAGACCGAAATCCGCAAGCAAGTCTGGCAGCGTGGACGTCTGGGCTATTTTAATTCGATGCAGGAAGCACTCAAGGTATTGCCAACCGTAACAACACAATTTACCCAGGCATGGGTTGATAAGGCGACAGAGGAAGAACACAAGCGATCAGAGAAATGGTATATACAGCATGCCAAGGAGCAGGCCAAGGTGCTTGCAGTGATGACCGCGGAAAATGCCCCCGTTGAACAGATCGCAGCGACAGTCCCGCCGGTGGTGACAGCGGCAGTTTCATCAGCAACAGAGAATACGGCAACAACTAAGTCAACCGACCTACCCGCCACGCCGGGCAATGTCAGCGATGCCAAGATGCGCGAGTTGTTTGAACACGCACGCCAGGCGATGATCGATACTAATTATGACGTAGCGATTCGTGACTACAGTAAAATCTTAGCCACGGGCAAGGGCCAGGAATTGAAAGATGCCAAGGAATTCCTGGGTCTGGCACGCGAACGTAATGGTCAGCTTGCACACGCAAAAGCCGAGTATCAGGAATATTTAAAACTCTATCCCACGGGTGCTGATGCGGAGCGTGTTAAACAGCGGTTGATTGGTCTGGCAACCGCCCGCTCCAAACCCAAGGTAGAGCTGGCGAATCCAGAACCCAAAAAGGCGCAAGATGCGCATTGGGAGTTTAACAACAGCGTGTCACAATATTATCGTTTCCAATCGTTAACGGTGGACACTGCCGGTAAATCAACGACAGATAACTCAATCAGCAGTGACTTCAGTTCCGGCGGTCGCTATCGCGGCGAAAAATACGATATCCGTACCCAGGTGAATTTTTCTCACCGGTATACCTTGCTGGATACGGCTACTGATTCTTCTGATACCAACATCAGCACCGCCTATTTTGATGTGAATAATAAGGACCTTGGCTTGTCGGTGCGTGCGGGGCGTCTATCATCGGGTTCGGATGGAGTGTTAGGGCGCTTTGATGGAGCCTTAGCGAGTTATCGTCTTAATCCACAATGGAAACTCAATGCGGTACTCGGCCAATATGTTACACCGCCTTCATCCGCAGCACGGGATGAAAAATCATTTTTTGGAATGAGCGCGGACATCGGCACCCTGGCTAAACATTGGGATTTGAAATTTTATGCCATCAATCAAACGGTGGACGGGATTGAGGATCGCAGTGCGATTGGTACAGAAGTTAAATACATAGACGATAGTTTTTCGGTCTTTTCGCTGCTGGATTATGATGTCGGGTATAGCTCGCTTAACACCATCTTTTTTGTCGGTAACTGGCGGTTTAAAGACAACTCCTCGTTTAACATCAATATGGATATGCGCAACACGCCCACCTTGACGACATCCAATGCCCTGCAAGGCCAGACAACCGCGACCACGATCTCACAGCTGATGCAAACTTTTACTGAAGCAGAAGTACGTCAACTCGCGGTGGATCGTACGGCAAGTTCCAAATCAGCGAGTGCCTCCTATAGTTTTCCGCTAAGTGAAAAATATCAAATGAGTGCCGACATGACGGTGTCCAATGTCGGCGGCACACCCGCCTCCGGTGGCGTTGCGGAGAATCCGTCCTTGGGCAGTGATTATTATTTTTCTACACAATTGATTGGCACTAATATATTCACTGCCAACGACATCACCATCTATGGTCTGCGTTATTCGACGGGTGCCACCAGCGATATCATCAGTGGCTCCATGAGCACACGATTTGCGCTGATGAGTAATAACAAGTGGCGCTTCAACCCGAAATTCCGCATCGACAAGCAGGATCAGAACACGGGCGGCTCGCGTATGAATTACCTGCCGGCAATGCGCGTGGATTATATTGCGAAGAATAACCTGCGGTTTGATGCTGAACTGGGTTATCAGTATTCATCGATCAGCAATTCAACGGGTGGTTCAACCGAAACCAGTTATTATATTTTCATGGGTTATATTTACGATTTTTAATCCCCCATTGCCTGACAGGCAGTCGTTATTTAGCAATAATATCCGCCACATCCGCATGACCTGCTGCGCGTGCCAGGGCCTCGGCGGTTTTCTTATCTTTGTTCCGCAAACTGGTATCGGCACCGCCCGCCAATAATTTTTGCACAATCACTTTGTTACCGCGCCGGGCGGCGAGCATGAGTGCGCTATTGCCGTGGTTATTTTTCACGTTGATATTGGCCTGTAGCTTCAACAAATTATCAACAACGGGTGCATGGCCGCTTTCCGCCGCCAGGATCAGCGCGGTATTACCGGTGTTGCTTTTGGCATTGATCTTCAGGTGCCTGGCAAGCAGGACATTTAACGTGTCATTGGCGCCCAGGTTGGCGCTAATGTGTGCGAGGTTATTACCTTCTGCGTCAGTGACGAGCGGATCAGATCCAGCCGTCAGCAGTGGCTCAACACAGGCGGGATGGTTACGCAACACCGCCCACATCAACGCGCTACGGCCTTGCTTATCCTTGTTTTGTACATTGGTCTTTGCCTTTAGCAATTCAGTGACGGCCTTAACCTTGCCTTCACTGCTGGCAATCATCAATGCATCCATGCCGGTTTTATCCTGTGCCTGCAAGGCAACGCCTTTGCTAATCAGCAGGCTGACGATGTTTGCGTGTCCGCCATAGGCGGCCCACATCAAGACACTGCGCTGATCATTTTGCACATCATTGATGTTTGCGCCCTGTGCCAACATTTTTTCCGTGCATAACGTACAGCCACTGCGTACCGCCCACATCAGCGGTGTCATGCCATCCTGCTGGTGGAACTGGGTTTTAGCACCCTTATTAAGTAATAATACGATCAGCTTGTCGTAACCACTTTGCGCTGCCTTGCTCAGCGGTGAATGACCATCGGTATCAATAATATTAGGATCGACGCCTTGGTCCAATAAGGTCTTCACCACTTCGTACTGGTTGCGAGTGACGGCCTCCATCATGAGCTTTTTACGTTGCTCCACGGAAGAACCTTCGGCCTTGACCATAGCGCGAATATTTTCCTGTTTCGTGGCACCCTGCGCTGCGGTCTCTTCTTCCTTTTTGGTGGGGAGGATGGCGCCAGCGGTCTGGAGTTGGGCCATCACGGGTTTGTGATTACCAAAGCTGGCGTGCATATAGGCGGAGCGCTCTTTTTTATCTTTAAGATCCAGTTGGGCCTTTTTTGTAATTAACAACGCAACGATGTCGGTGGAACCACCGCGCGCAGCTTCCATCAATGCGGTACGGCCCAGCGCATCGGTGATGTTGATATTTGGTTTCCTGGTCAGCAAGCGATTGACCATCTTCAGGTTGTTTTTGCGGCTGGCGAGGATCAATGCGGTATCGCCCTGCACATCTTGTATATCCAGATTGGCATGGTTATCCAATAATATTTGGACGAGGTCTTCCTTGTCGGCCTCGACAGTGTCCAGCAACGCGGTGCGACCGCGCTCATCCGCGTAGTTAATGTCGGCACCGTCTCGCAATAAAGCAATAACACGTTCGCGGTCACCCTGGCGGCTGGCGGCTAACAAGACCAAACCCGTGTCGGCTTTTGATAAATTCTTATCTTGCACGTTGCTCAGGGTACCGATCTTTTCCAGCGCACTGGCGGCTTGTTGATGACCTTGCGCGGCGGCTTTGCGCAACCATTGTTCGGCAACTTGGTGGTTTTCAGGAACACCTTGGCCCTTGAGATAGGCCATGCCTAAGGAATATTGCGCCTTGTCATAGTTTTGATCAGCAGCACTTTTAAACCAGTTGTTCGCTTTTGTATCGTCTTTCTCTACACCCTGGCCGTTGCGACACAAATTACCCATTTCATACTGTGCTTTCTTATCGCCTGCATCAGCAAGCGGTTTTAATATCTTGAACGCGGTGGCAAAATCTTTCTGGCGAATAGCAAACTGTGCATCGTACATTGGATCGGCACTGACAAGGCCGGTGGTGATTAATAATACGCACAAGGAGACAGCGCGTGGTAATAGTTTGATGCGGGAAACAAAAAAATGACAGGTGAAAATACCGCGGGGTGAATTATTCAGTGCCATATTTAGTTTCTACAGTGATGCCGATTTCTTTCAGGAAGGGTGTGGGCAGGATACCGCCAGCACAAACAATGACGCCGTCGTTCTTCATATCAAAGACCTTACCGTGCTGTTCCAACACGACCTTGTTTGTTGCAATCTGTTTAACATTCGATGACAGGTAGACACGGATGGCATTTTTGGCCTCGGCCTCTTTGAGTCGGGCGCGGTTTTTTTCTTTAACGCGACCAAACGCCTCACTGCGATAGGACAAACTCACTTGTGTTTTGGGTTCATCAGCAATGCTCAATGCTGCTTCCAGGGCGCTGTCGCCGCCACCGACGACCAGCACATGTTGACCACGATATTGTGCGGGGTCAAGCAAACTGTAGACAA
Source organism: Gammaproteobacteria bacterium (assembly GCA_031405795.1). GTDB lineage: Bacteria > Pseudomonadota > Gammaproteobacteria > UBA6429 > Thiohalophilaceae > JACQBC01. The sequence continues at coordinate 4,087 of JANNJI010000723.1, read as the reverse complement.
CCTTCGGACTGTCTTCACCGGGGACATTGAGTTTACGTGGTGTGCCGCGCCGACCAATACACAGTAGCACCGCATGGGTCTTGTAGCTGCGTTTATCGGTCTTGACCACAAAACCGCGACCGTCACGGATGATCGTCTCCATCTTTTCCTTGTAGTGAATTTTTACGCCAGTTTTTTTCTCAATGGCAGTCCATAATTCCAACAATGCCTCTTTGGAGGTTTCACCCAACTTAATTTTGCCGACAATCGCGAGATTGACTGGTGCGGTCATGACGATCTTGCCACGCGGATATTTAAATACCGTGCCGCCCAAGGAGTCCTGCTCCACCGTCACGTAGCGTAATTTCTTTTCCATGGCGGCCAGGCTCGCCGAAAAACCCGCCGGACCCGCGCCGATTATTACCACGTCGCAGTCCAGGCCCTTGCCAATACCGCTTATCTTACTGATACTTTCCAGCGCCTGACGGCCCTGTTCGCTGGCGTTACGGATCAGCCCCATGCCACCTAATTCACCGGCGATAAAAATACCCGGTACATTGGTTTCAAAGTTTTCCTTCACATGCGGAATGTCCAGGCCGCGGGTTTCCGTGCCGAAGACCAGGCTGATGGCATGAAATGGGCAGGCGACCTGGCAGGCGCCGTGGCCAATGCAATGTGCGGCATTGATCAAGCTGGCCTTGCCATTGATCAGCCCTAATACATCACCTTCCGGGCAGGCATGCACACAGGCACCACACCCCACACACAAGTGACTGTTGATCAGCGGATGCAGCGAGGCTGGTTCATTGAGACCGGCTTTAACATTTTTCTTGAGCAACTTTGCATTACGGCGATGTTTCCGGAGGCGGTACATCTGCACCAGGATAATCAGGACCAGCGGTGAGCCGTAGATTAGCCAGGTCAAATATGCATTTTTCATAGGTAGTAAAACTCAATATTATTGTGTCTGAAACACCTCGTCGAGGCCTGTATTGCTAACGAGTAATGAGGTCATCGTGCACCAAGCGGATGGGTGTAGGGGCGCTGCGATTCCTGCTATTTAGTCTGGCCAGTATAGCGTATCGGCCTCGTTATCGTGATCGGGGGTGCTGTGTTATCGGACATGCATCACAGTAACGAAAAACGCCATATCCAAGTGTACTACTGTGTTATTTAAGGCAGAAAGCCGTATCCGCCCAGGCGAGATTGCCGGTGAGATCCGTGATAGTTATCGGCGAGGCGGTCGAACCCAGCAGATGAGACGCAGTCCAGCGGGCTAGGATCGATGCTATTGCCAGTCACTTTCCTATGACTAAAAACACTGGCCGTTGTGCCGAGGTGTCCGCCATTCGCTGTACAGATGAAAGTACGGTTTTGCTTGAAATTTATACGAAACATGCCCAGCCACTACATTCTGGTGTTGCCAGTGGGCGGCGTATTGTTCCTACATGTACTGCAAATACGTTATATTTACCCCTATGCCACGATTTGAAAATCTAATAGTAATGACACAAGGTCTAGTGGCTGGGATAGTGTTGTGCAGTTATTTTTCAGCTAGGGTGGCGCACGCCCAAGAGCAGGTTGATACTGCCGCCGTTGAATCCGACACCCAAGCGCAGGTTGATACTTCCGGTGCTGAATCTGAACCGGAAGAAGACTGCACGAATTTATTCCCCGGTGGCTTTAAGGCAGAGAAAAAAATTGCGCCCTCCTTTTTTAATTTTCTGGATGGGCCCGAAGAAGCGTTGAGCTCACAGCTGAGTGATTTTGTGCGGAGTATTGATGAGTTTTTTGCGAATGAAAAAACTTTTTATGCATCGACGGGCAGTTATGTGCGTGTGACCATGGATGCCGTCGTCACTGAAGGCGGCAATGTGGGGTATAGCGGTGATATTCGACTTAAAGTGAAACTGCCGCTTACCGAAGGAAAATTGAAATTGCTGTTGGAAACCGACCCAGATGAAAGGCGTGACAGACTTGACCGACGCATTGAGGCCACACCAAGTGCTGCAGTGGATAATCGGGATTATTATGCCGGTATTCAGGCGAGTTTCGGTGAGGAAAGGCATTGGCGGCTGGTGACTTCAACAGGTATAAAAATCGGTTCACCGTTAGATCCATACGTGCGTCTGCGTACCGAAAGAAACTATATCATGGGTGATGCCTGGCTGTTGACTATCAACGGCACGGCGTATTGGTTCGATTCGTCGGGCACGGGCTATGATGGATTAATTGAATTTAATCATAAGCTGGCCCATGATCTCATTGGCCGTTCAAGCAGTTTTGCCCGCTGGACGGCGGAAACCAATTATTTCAGCCTAAGCCAGGTGTTTTCCGTGATTCATACCTTGAGCTCGCGTCAGGCAATTACTTATCTTACCGGCGTGTACGGCAGCAGTGATCCCACTGTCCATGTGACAGACTATTTAGTCGCGGCGCGTTATCGTCGGACGTTGTACAAAGATTTTTTATTTATGGAATTCAGTCCTGAGCTTCGATTCCGCAAGGAAAATCAATTCAAAGATGAATATGCGTTTTTCGTGCGGCTGGAATTGTTATTTCTGGATTAGACATAGCCAATTTTTCCTACGGAGTACACCATGAGCGGACCGTTCCATTTACTCAAAACCCGTCGATTTCTGCCTTTTTTCAGCACCCAGTTTCTTGGGGCCTTTAATGACAATTTGTTTAAGAATGCACTGATCGTATTGCTGACCTATCAGGCAACAACCTGGACAACGCTATCACCGGGGGTGTTGGCAAATATGGCCGCTGGTATTTTTATCCTGCCATTTTTCCTGTTTTCGGCCACGGCCGGGCAACTCGCCGACAAATATGATAAGGCGTTGCTGTCTCGTTTGGTTAAGCTGTTGGAAATTAGTATCATGCTTTTGGCGGGCGCGGGATTTGCCCTGCACAGCCTGGTCATCGTGATGGGCGCACTATTTATGTTTGGTCTGCATTCAACGATATTCGGGCCGGTAAAATATGCCATCCTGCCGCAACACCTCAAGGAAGAAGAGTTAGTGGGCGGCAATGCCTTGGTGGAGGCAGGCACCTTTATTGCTATTTTGGTTGGTACATTGGCCGGGGGGTTAATGGCCGGACTGGATCACGGCACTGTATGGATCACCGCCATTGGCCTGACGGTGGCGATGGCAGGTTACCTGACCAGTCGCAAAATTCCCGTTGCGCCTGCGCCTGAACCGCAACTACGCGTCCGTTATAATCCATTTACCGAGACCTGGCGTAATATTGTATTTGCCCGTGAAAATCGCACCGTGTTCCTGTCTATTCTTGGCATCTCCTGGTTCTGGTTGTATGGTTCTTTATTTATTGCGCAATTTCCGGCGTACGCCAAACATGTATTGGGCGGTTCGGAAACTACCGTGACGTTGCTGCTGGGGATGTTTACGTTGGGTATCGGCATCGGCTCAATCTTGTGTGAAAGATTGTCAGGGAAAATGGTTGAAATAGGACTCGTGCCGATTGGTTCAATCGGGCTGACTATATTTGGATTGGATCTAGCCTGGGCGTCACCCACACTCGTGCCAACGGCTGAACCGCTATCAATAATGGCGTTGCTCGCCAGTCCTGGCATAGGGCGTATCATGTTTGATTTGGGTGCGCTGGGATTATTTGGCGGATTATTTATTGTGCCTTTATACGCTTTAGTACAAATACGTAGTAACCCGGCTCACCGCGCACGGATCATTGCCAGCAATAATATCATGAACGCCTTGTTTATGGTGGTGGGTGCAATAATGGCGGCGGGTTTGTTAAGTGTAGACTTGTCGATACCGGGTTTGTTCGCCGTGGCCGCCGTGTGTAATGCCGCCGTGGCGATTTACATTTATAAACTGGTACCGGAATTTTTACTGCGCCTTGTGGTGTGGATGCTTATCCACTCGGTGTACCGGTTGGACAAACGTGGTGTTGAACATATCCCGGAGACCGGCCCCGCCGTGTTGATTTGCAATCATGTCAGCTTCGTTGATGCGCTGATCATTACTGCCGCGAGTCGTCGGCCGATACGTTTTGTGATGGACCACCATGTCTTCCGCTGGCCGATACTTGCGTTTGTATTCAGGGCCGGTCGCGCCATTCC
>JANNJI010000722.1:0-1200 GCA_031405795.1 Gammaproteobacteria bacterium | reverse complement strand
CACCACAAATTTGTCTTTGACGCCTAGCTCATTTATCAAATTCTCATCACGAGAAGTCCGTTGGTAAAATGCCAGCTCCGCCCCGTTTTTCAACACGTCAATTTTCTCCGGTGCAATACCCTTTGCTACCATATATTTTTTGAACGAGTCGGTGACAACAACAATTTTGTTTGCTTTGTGATAGGCAAACATCTCAACCCACTTGAGGATATTAATAACCGTCTTGTTCTTAATTGCACCGACTGTCAGGATGGATTCCGGCCATAAGTCACGGATCTCCAGCACCCAGGGGATCCTACGCAGTCGGCTGACCAGATATCCGGCCAAGCCATTGAAAAAATGCGGCGATGTAGTCACCACCAGATCCGGCCGTTTCACAAACAATGCTGCGATGCTGGCGGTAAACATATAGGAAACATAGTTTAAACTGCGTTTGCCAAACCCTTTGTTAGCGGCAAGATAGGTCCATATCCGCAAAACACTGATTCCATCTTTGGCTTCATATACCCGTAGCTTGTTGCTATAACCTGGGTACACCACACCGCGGGGATGATTCGGCGCACAGGTCATCACCGTGACCGCGTGTCCCATCGCCACCCAGTGCCTGCAATGCTCATAGGTACGGCTCGCCGGGGCATTCACCTCCGGCGGAAAATAATGTGACAAAAACAAAACGTTCATTGCTGGTATACCTATTATTCCCTTACAACCACGACAAAACAGTTTGATACTGTCAGTATTTCTCCAAAATTTTGGAGGACACCACGACTGCCGTTGACTGTGCATGTCCATGTTAGTCAGGCAGTGTAAAGTGACATCTTGACAACTAAATGACAGTCAGACGTATTACTAATGTATTACAGTCCGATCTATTTTGTTGTTTTACTGGCAAAAAAGCCGGGTTTAGTGTAGGTCGGGCCGTAGCCCGACTAATTTTAAGCTTTGATGATTGAATGACCGACTCTGCGGCAAAACAGTTTCACTCCCACTCATACGGCTTAACCCCTGCTATTGCTTTCACTGATGGGGTACAAGTGCGCAGGATATTGGCAATTAACTGTACAGATGTTTTCGAATTAACATGAAAAAATGGCGTCTTTTTTCAGGACGCCGTTTCTTACTCTAACACCAACGATCTCTTACGGATTCGTTCTAGCCGACACGGTATTACTGTATGTCGAGTTCCCGCGACTGTTATAG
>JANNJI010000721.1:0-8387 GCA_031405795.1 Gammaproteobacteria bacterium | reverse complement strand
GGAGTCGGTCGACGTGGATGCGTCGGGCACGGTCGTGGTGCAGCTTATGGTTCGGCAGTGGCGAATGTATTAGAGGCCGCAGGCTTTCATGTCTATCGCGAATATTATGTCAATGATGCCGGTCGGCAAATGGATATCCTCGCCGCCTCCGTGTGGTTGCGTTATTTAGAGTTGTGCGGTGAGGAAATCACTTTCCCCACCAATGCCTACAAGGGCGATTACGTCTGGGACATCGCCGCAACCTTGCACCGCGAAAACGCGGCAAAATTTTTACACAGCTGGAGCAGCATCAGCGCCGAGCTGCCGCTGGATGAACCGCAAGGCGGTGACAAAGAAGAGTACATTGATGCGATCATCATGCGGATGAAAACCTTGTTGAGCAAAGAAGATTTTCGCAAGGTATTTGATCGCGGCCTGAATGTGATCCTCGATGATATCCGCGATGACCTGCAACGGTTTGGTGTGGTCTATGACCAATGGTATTCCGAGCGTTCGTTGATGGATAACGGCGCAGTGCAGCGTGCGCTGGATCGACTGAAGAAAAATGATTTCACCTATGAAAAAGACGGCGCGGTGTGGTTTCGCTCGACTAACTTTGGCGATGAAAAAGATCGGGTGTTGGTGCGTGACAATGGCCAGCCCACTTATTTTGCCTCGGACGTGGCCTATCATCTGGATAAATTTGAACGCGGCTTTGATCAGGTCATTAACATCTGGGGCGCGGATCATCATGGTTATATCCCGCGTGTGAAGGGTGCGTTGCAGGCGATGGGGATTGATCCCAATAAACTCGCAGTGTTGCTGGTGCAATTCGCCGTGTTGTATCAAGACGGCAACAAGGTACAGATGTCGACACGTTCCGGGGAATTCATCACCCTGCGCGAATTGCGCAAGGAAGTCGGCTCGGATGCGACGCGCTTCTTTTATGTGATGCGCAAGAGTGAACAACATTTGGATTTTGATATGGACCTAGCCAAGTCGCAATCCAGTGATAATCCGATGTATTACATTCAATACGCACATGCTCGCGTCTGTAGCGTGTTACGGCAATGCGCGGAGAAAAATTTTAGCTTTGATCAGACCCAAGGCCTGGCCCATCTGTCGCGTTTAACCGAAGACCATGAACAAGCCGTGTTGACCGCGATGGCGCGTTACCCGGAGGTCATGGAAAGTGCGGCGAAACATTACGAGCCGCATCAACTGACGCAATACCTGCGCGAATTGGCGCATGAGTTTCACACCTATTACAATGCCCACCAGTTTCTGGTTGATGACGACGCATTACGCAATGCGCGGTTAACACTGACGGTTGCAGTACGTCAGATCATTGCCAATGGTTTGAAGATCCTCGGCGTCAGCGCGCCCGAATCCATGTGATAATGCAGTTGTTACTGAGTCACAAGGAAAGGATACCCTTCAACCAAGACCGTCAGCAGCAGGGATGCTGCTGCCGAGCCTACACGGATGTATTTACGGCGTGTCTTGGTTGAAGGGTATCCTTTCCTTGTGACTCAGTAATAATTAAGAACCGACGGAGATTAACCGTTGAATAAGCCAACAATGATCATCACGGCCAACAAGGTTATTAAAATTAAAACAGAACGCTTCACCATCGCTAGGACATTCGCCAGGCTTTGCAGGGCAGATAACTCTTCATCTTCTTGTTCGTGCACATCACCCACCGAGCCTACCCCACTGCGTACCAGCAAGGTGTTACTGTCCGCCATCCACAGATCGGAGATATGCCGCCAGTTTGCTACCGTATCCACGAAACTACCTGCAAAGGCATAACTCATGGCACACACCCGTGCCGGTAACCAGGCCACAATATAATACAGTTCCTGGCTGGCAAGCGCCAAACCACCCGGCAAGGAACTAAACCGATCTTTGAGTTCACAACTTAAACGAAAAAGTACAACACCCACCGGGCCAATCAACACAAACCAGACTATCGGGCCGACAATATTATCATTCACCCGGATCAGCAGCATCTCCTTAATACGAGCGGCGTATTCCACGGCAGGCTCCGTGATCACCTGACCCAGCACTTGTTCCGCACGTATCTGCGCGGTTCGCAAATCCGCATGTTCAATGCAATTCATATAGTCATCTACCGCCCGAATCGGATCCTTCGGGCCCATGCCGTAGATCAATATCGCCGTATAAAACATAAAGCTAAAGAGTAAATACGACTTATTCACCTCAATCATCTTTGCCAGCTCAAAATCCAGGAAGAGGACGAGAAACACAATCGGCAGAATGATGACCAGAACCCCGACACGTCCATCCATGCCCGGCACACGTTGCAGATTACGCAGCAGCAGATCAGTCCAACGCGCAAACCAGCCGAATTGACGTAGCTGCTGCACCTGCAACACATACAACTCCACCGCGACACCAACCAGGATTGCCAGAAATTTCATCTCTCTATCGCCTCTTGCCACTGTTGGGGTTCATACACCACTGCCGGGTTAGTTCAAGCATAGCCGCCTCCGTCGATTTTATCCTAACTGCACACTAAGTAAATGACGAAATCGCTGCCAATCAAAACTTGTACCCGGATCGGTCTTGCGTCCCGGTGCGATATCACTGTGTCCGGTGATGTGTTGGGCGGACAAATGCGGATAATCATGCAACAAACCCGCAGCAACCTCGACCAACCGGGTGTATTGTGCATCGGTGTAAGGGATGTCGTCGGTACCTTCCAGCTCAATGCCAATCGAGAAATCATTGCAACGCGTGCGTCCTTGGTAAAATGATTCCCCGGCATGCCAGGCCCGTTTGTCAAACGGCACATATTGAATGACCCGACCATCACGGCGCAATAATAAATGGGAAGAAACCTGCCGACTGGCAATGTCCTTGAAATACGGATGTGCCGCCGTATTTAATTGATTGGTAAATAACTGGGTAATATAAGGCCCGCCAAATTCCCCCGGCGGCAGACTGATGCCGTGAATCACAATGAGATCAACCACACAGCCGGGCGGACGCGCATCACAATTGGGCGAAGGTTGATACACCACGTCAGTCAACAACGCCGTTTTGGCATCCACATGATAATTCATGGCCTCTCCAAAAAAGATGTCGTCATGATTGTTTGATCATTTGTGATTGAGCATACCACGCAGCACCATATCGGTAAAACTGACAATCCCGATTAGCTCACCTTTTTCAATCACCGGGGCGCGTGATAATCCGAACTTGTCAAACAAACGTGCGCAATAGCGAATGTCCATCTCCGGGTCGACCGAGATCACCGGCTTGGACATCACCTCATAGACATTGACACGATCCGGCGAACGGTCCTTGGCCAAAATCTGCTTGGCAATATCCGAGATCAAGACAATGCCATACTCATCATTGGCATGACGTTTATTGACGATCACGCACTTGGTATCAACATGTTGCATTTTCGATAACACCTCACTGACTGTCGTCATGCCATCGACCAGGTCATATTGCTTTTTCATTACGTCCCGTACCCGGATAATGTTTTGTTGATTCATAACTTTTCCTCCACGCTTTCGCTCAATGATTTGATCTGATGCGCAACACCCAAGGCATCCTCCACATCGATTTGAAACGCAATGCCCGCGCCCTGTTTAACATCAAATTCTCCAACCTGCGCAATACGTTCCAGTATCCGGCGGCTCATGTGTTCTTCAACCAAAAACAATAACACGTCACGCTGCGTCTCCAGATTCAAACCAAAAAACGTTTTGCTGCGTTCCAGACCCTCACCGCGTGCATTGGTAATCACCGTGGCCCCTGTTGCACCGCAGGTGCGCGCTGCCGCCATGACCGCTTCGGTCTTGTCGTCCTCTACAAAAGCAATGATAAGTTTAAAGTGCATGATTAACCTCCTGAATGTAAATCGCCAGTCCGTTTTGCTTTGCGGCGGACACGCCAATGACTCAACTGTGCATAACCCATTACCGTCATCATCGGCATCAAAACACAAAATGAAATCAAGCCGAAACCATCAAGCAAGGGACTGCGCCCTGGGATCACACCGGCCAGGCCAATCCCCAATGCAGTCACAATCGGGACCGTAACAGTGGAAGTCGTCACGCCGCCGGTGTCATACGCCAGGGGAATGATCGTCCGCGGGGCAAACAATGTCTGGATCACCACGACGATATAACCCGCGATAATCAGATAGTGCAGCGGAATCCCCGTCACAATCCGTATCGTACCCAAGGTCACCCCCAAGGCCGCACCGATTGCCACGGCAATACGCAGTGCGGTAGGCTGAATGGCACCACCGGAAATATCCGCCGCCTTCATTGCCACTGCCATCAATGCTGGTTCGGCAATCGTGGTGGCGAACACCAACGCCGCGCTGAAAATATACAACCACGAGTAATCATACCAATGCCGCACCGTGGCGGCATTAAACCCATTACCAAAAACAAACTGAGGATCAGTCAGCTGTTTTGCCATCAGCTCACCCAACGGAAACAACGCCTTTTCCAGGCCCACCAGAAAACACACCAGGCCAAGCAACACATACACAAAGCCGAGCAAGACTCGTTTCAGATTCGGGATACGGCGGCGTAATACAACAACCTGAAACCCAATAATAATAGTAACAATCGGCAACACGTTGATAACCGTCGCCAACAGTTTGTTTACAAAAAGAGATTGGGTGAGGGCCTGCCACATCAGTTGTTCCGACTTGTCATCATGATAATAAAATTCCATAACCCATCACAAACAACACCGGTGTCAGTGATGCCAGGGCAATCAGGCCGAAGCCATCCACTATCGGATTGCGATTACGAATACTGGAAGCCAGTCCCACCCCCAAGGCGGTGATCAAGGGCACGGTGATCGTCGACGTCGTCACGCCACCGGAGTCATACGCAATGCCGATGATCTGCGCGGGCGCAAACGGCGTGAGAATCATGACAGCCACATAACCACCGATGATCAGCCACTGAATTGGCCAGCCTTTCAAGATACGCAGCACCCCCAGCACAATGGCAAAGCCAACCGCAACCGCAACGGTAATGCGCAAACCCAAGACGTAATCACGCTGCACGAATTCGCCATCCCCCAGCGCACCCGCCTTTGCGGCCAACTCACCCGCCTTTTCCGCAATCGCCGTGAGTGCCGGTTCCGCCACCGTCGTGCCAAACCCTAAGGCAAACGCAAACAACAACAGCCAAAACACACTGCCTTTGCGCGCAAACGCATAGGCCATATTCTCCCCCAACGGAAACAAACCCATTTCAAGACCGCGCAGGAATAACGTCAAGCCAATGACCACCAACAGCGCACCAACCACAATCTCTACTATATCTGGCAACGGTTGACGAAGAATAAAAAGCTGAAAAAACGCAATCACCGCAACAATCGGCAATATATCGCGCAGACTCTGATAAAAAGGATATAACAGCTTAATGATAGTTGCCTTCATCCTGCCCCGCGCCAGTGATCATCATTGAAGACTTTATATTAACGGTTCTTTGAATAAACGCTACTTTTTCTTTCTCTCGGTGTACAATCATTATCTGCAGTTATGGATGATTACATAGTCGGCTAACCGCGCCTAGCATCCATGCCTGCCAAGGCAACTGCTCGTGCGATCCCCGGCATTGTGTATAATCAAAACCGAACAACCGATGTCGCCTTCATCGCCGTTTGCCTGACGCGGCGGCATTGTCGGGCTCAAGCCCGACCTACCACCGCCACCGCAGAAAGCAATATTAAACAAGGTGGACAGGAATTCGGAACAGTTTCATTTAGATGGATAAAACCAATGGCGTGTACCCTACCTGAGCAAGACCTGATCAATCGCATGGTGCAGCACGCGCTGATGGAAGACATTGGCGGCGGCGATGTCACCGCCAATCTGCTGCCCAAGACACAACTCGCCACCGCAACCGTCATCAGTCGTGAAGCAGGTGTGTTGTGCGGTACTGCCTGGTTTACCCGTGTTTTTGCCCAGGTGGACCCCACCATTACGATCACCTGGCAGATGCAGGATGGTGACAATCTCGCGCCACAACAACTGATTTGTGAATTGCGTGGACCGACCCGCGCGGTATTAACCGGCGAACGTGTCGCACTGAATTTTTTACAAACCCTCTCGGGCACCGCGACCATCACCCGTCAGTACGTCAATGCGATGGCGGGCACCGCCAGCACATTGCTCGATACCCGCAAGACGATTCCGCTGTGGCGGCACGCGCAGAAATACGCGGTCTGTTGTGGTGGCGGCATGAATCATCGCATGGGTTTGTACGATATGATCCTGATTAAGGAAAATCATATCGCCAGCGCCGGTTCCGTCAGCCTCGCGATTGCCCTGGCACGGCAAACCTCGCCATCGTTAGCCCTGGAAGTGGAAGTTGAAACACTGGAACAATTAAATGAAGCGCTGCTGGCTGGCGCCACGCGCATCCTGCTCGACAACATGAACATCCCGACCCTGCGTAGCGCCGTGCAGCAAACCAACCGGCGCGCACAACTGGAGGCCTCCGGTAACGTTACTTTGGCAAACATTCGTGAGATTGCTGAGACCGGCGTGGATTTTATTTCCGTGGGTTCCATCACCAAACATGTACGTGCACTGGATCTGTCCATGCGTATACAGACTATCGCTGATCGCTAAGCTATCTGTCATCACTACAGTACTTTTGTCATTTCGACCAACGGGAGAAACCTTTGCCCTACCCGGCAACGCATCCATTCGCAGAGCCACGGATTTCCCGCTTTGCGCGAAATAACAACCAAGAAATTCCTTTACGACATCCCCGGCGCACTGAGTTCAAAAATTACAAACTCCTGTTTAGTCAACATGACATTACCCAGTCGCGCAGGCAGGGTTTTATTATTTTCCCGTGTCAACCGCAGCGGCGTACCGGAAATAAATGCATAGTCGTGACGGGCAATCAAACACCAGCGCCCCTCCATGTTCTGAAACAAGATCACCCCGAGCCGCTGACTCGCTTGCTTGCCTGTATCGCTGACCACTACGGATGCCTCCGCCAGATTGGATAACCGCACAATCGCCACTTCAACTTGTTGATCACTGGGCCGGTGAATTCGTGCAACATAACCGACCAAGGGTCGTTTCATGTCTTGCGTGGTGTTAAACGTCACGATCTGGCCAATTTGAATCGGCGTTGTATAGTTGGTCTCACGCGTCGTGATTAATACCCCGCCGGTACTGAAGTTGGCGATTTGCCATTTGGTTTGATTAAAACTGCTGTTCTCTGCAATACCGGCAGAATGACCCGCCAAGGTATCAACAAATGCCCGCGTGTCCGCCACGCGCTTCAGATCTGGATCCGCCAGATCCATCAACAAGCGAAAGCCATCGCGGAAACCAAAATATAAACGCAGATGCTCGTTGTCGAATACCGCGTGCCGTTTTTGCCGACGCTCGCGCGGACGCAGGCCAAACAACATGCTCTCCAGAAACGGCAATCGTTCCATCGGCTCCAGTGATAACAGAGGCCGCGGCAAACGAGTATTATCAACATCACCAATGAATTTCATTTTTGCCAGTTCTTCGTAATCCTGGATCATCTGGTTATAGAGATTGCTGTATTCAATGATGATGCACGGCTCCGTCAAATGGGCATCACGCTGGAACACCGCCGGTGCGCCGTGATCCACACCGGTTAACAAGTTACCCGGTGGTAATTCCTGATGGTGATCCGCATGAATGATCACAGGATTGTCGATGGTTTCCAAATAGCCATCCGGCGCATGAATTAACCGGGTAGACCAGCTTGGTGCATCCAGGACGCCAAACAACTGTATCGATATATACAGTGATCGAATGGTGGCGTGCAGCCCCTGGCTGCCGTTTTTCGCCGATCTTACCCACGTGCCTGTTGATCCTAACAACGCCTGTTTTTCATCAATATCATTGTGAATCAAAAAGGAAAAAAACAAACGATTCACATCTTTCCATTCACTGACCGGCAATTTCTGATGCCGCAAGGCACGAAACCGTTGTGCCAGCCGCACTAACTCAAGAATACGCACACCCACTTCAATCAGTTTGCCGCGTTGATGTTGAAACCCCGCCGATTTTGCCGAATACAATTCCTTAAACACATGTTTATAGGCAATCGCCGCCTGTTCGCAAATATCAATGCAGGCCAGCACGGTCTGACGCCGATCCGGACTTTCCGGCAAACTGCTGAGGCTCGTTTGATATAACTGATACTGGCGTGCCATCACCGCATAGACCTGCGCCACAATTGCGCTGGTGAGCAGCAAGCGTTTTTCCGGTTTGATGAGGTAACGATTCAGCTGCGCGAGGAGTTGCGCCGCTTCTTGCAACTGCTTAATCGGGTATTGCTTCAGGCCATCGAGCTTGCCGACATACTCTTCTTTGCTGGCGAGTTCCTTGCCGGGGTTCT
>JANNJI010000720.1:0-1439 GCA_031405795.1 Gammaproteobacteria bacterium | reverse complement strand
TGGTAACTCAAATGATAAGCGATCAATGTTTGACAGTTTAGGCCAAAAAATCGACAAGGCGATTCAGACCCTGAAAGGCCAGGGACGGATCACGGAAATCAACGTCGCCAGCACCATCAAGGAAATACGGAAGGCCCTTATTGATGCCGACGTTAACTACAAAGTCGCCAAGGAAGTAACCGATGAAATCAAGGTGAAGGCAATGGGGCAAAATGTGCTCACGGCCATCTCACCAGGGCCCAGGCAGGCGATCAAGGCGGTTCAGGCGCAGCCTGCTGGCATGTCACGTCTTTTCCATTAACTCCAGCTACATCTTTTTCTTTCTTTCAAACTCACTCAAATCAAGACTGAGTGCTTCTAATTTATTCCGAATCCTCTCGCCAACATAAAGCTGTGGACGGGACGACTCTTGTTTCTCAGTTTTCTCCCGGGACTGAATCGATGTTAATGCATTTTCAAAGGCGCTGATAAAATTATAATTATGGCGCAATTGTTCGTCAAATACGGCTTTGCCAAAATAAGTGAATTCACTTTTACTGCCGCAACCAAACGAGGTGCGATCTGCGGCACTGGCGGTCATCACTAGCGTGTTTTCATTTTTGAGCGGTTCAATAAATCCACCGGAGTAACAGGCAGAAACCAGCAAAACCCGCCACTTGATACCGGAATCATCCAGACTGGTTTTTATATCCTGCGGCGTGATGCTGTTCAGCATTAGCGGCCGGAATTCGACCGACAAATGATGTGTTTTTGAACCATGACTGGTCAAATACAGAAACAAGACATCTTCGTCCACATTCATTTTTCTGCCGATTTTCCCCAATACCTGCGCAAGGTTACTACGGGAAGCGATGGGGTTAGTATCAATGGTCTTATAGTTATTGATCAACCCGACCGAGCGGCCTTTGGTATCGAAGCGTTCATCAAACAGGTTCTTGGCATAATCCACTTCTTTCATAAAAACATCCTCGCTGGCATAACTGCCAAAACCGATAAAATACAAATCAGTAATGCCAGGACGTTCCGGTAATACCTGCCTGTCTAATTCGTTGAGATAATTTAACTGCTTGTAATAGGTCTCTTCCTGATTAATTTTTGGTTTTGTAATTTCGTCTTCCAGGGGGAAAGCTTCATACCAGAAGCTGCCCATTTGCAGAAAATGCAATGGTACTAACAGTAATAAGATAAAAGTAACAACGCCTTTTACGATCACAGAGGATTTTAATTCAGTTAGCCTGACCAACGCGCCGGTTATTACCGCGAGATAGGCGATGTTATAGAGAATATAGATAAGATTCATTTTGCTATACAACTGGTATGTTGAAAAGTATTGCTCACCACCGATTGCCAGCCACAGCAGATAAAACCAAAAACTTATCCCCATGATCACATTGATCAAATCCAACCGAATCGATTCATCACCAATCAACTTGCTGATC
>JANNJI010000719.1:0-26186 GCA_031405795.1 Gammaproteobacteria bacterium | reverse complement strand
GGTATTTCCACCAGTTTGCCGTTCGATGTGCAACTCGCCTTTGTGCGGACGATCAAGGGTTTTGAAAAGGCGCACATCACGCGACCCGGCTATGCCATCGAATATGATTATTTTGATCCGCGCGGATTAAAGGCCTCACTCGAAACCAAGGCAATCGATGGTTTGTTTTTTGCCGGACAAATCAACGGCACCACCGGTTATGAAGAGGCAGCCGCGCAAGGCTTGTTGGCGGGCATGAACGCTGCTCTGTATGTAGCTGACAAGGCACCGTGGACACCCCGTCGCGATGAGGCCTACATCGGGGTTTTAGTGGATGACTTGATCACGCGCGGCACCAGTGAACCGTATCGCATGTTCACTTCGCGCGCGGAATATCGTTTATTGCTGCGAGAAGACAATGCCGATCTGCGCCTGACGGAAAAGGGTCGTGAGCTTGGTTTAGTCAATGATGTGCGTTGGGCGGCCTTCAGTGAGAAACGTGAAACCATTGAGCGCGAGCGGCAACGTCTGCAAACCACCCTGGTCCATCCTGATCGCATACCGGCGGAGGCAATCGAAAGGGTGTTTGGCCAAACCCTCAGTCGTGAGGCACGCCTCTGGGAGTTGTTACGTCGGCCAGAGATTACCTATCGGGATTTAATGCAACTGCCGGAGATGGACGGGGCTATCCGTGATCCTGCCGTGATTGAACAACTGGAAATACAAGCCAAGTATGCCGGTTATATTGATCGCCAGCACGATGAGATCGAACGGCAGCGCCGTCATGAAGAAACGCAACTTGCGTTGGACTTTCCTTATGACCTGATCAACGGATTATCAAATGAAGTCCGTGAAAAACTTATTCGAACCCGGCCCTCGACAGTAGGTCAGGCGGCGCGTATCCCCGGCGTAACCCCCGCAGCAGTATCATTATTATTGATTCATTTAAAAAAACAACGTGGTCTCGTAGAGCAACGAAGCGCTTAATGGGTTGGGTAGGTCAGCTTTGTGGTAATAGACGGGTCTAAAGCAGCAGCGTATGTGCAGGCAAATACTGTACCATTAATGGAAAGTAAATTATTTTGTAGTTTTTTTAAACTATCAAGGAGTAAGTATAATGAAACGTATATTACTGATAGGTGTGATAACAATGTCTACAATGATGGCAACAGCAGCAGACAATACTTTTATCAGCAAAAAAAGCCCCTATTCGGTGGCGCAGACCATAGATCGCCTTGAAGGGGCGCTCAAAGAAAAAGGCATTGCGATAGTGGCGCGTGTCAATCACGCCTCTGCGGCAAAACAAGTGGCGATGGAAATGCGAGACACAGAGTTATTGATATTTGGTAATCCTAAACTCGGCAGCCCCTTGATGGTGGAAAATCAAATTGTGGCGATAGATCTGCCAATGAAGGCCATTGCCTGGAAAGATGATAAGGGCCAAGTGTGGATTGGTTATAACGACCCTATGGCGTTGGCAAAGCAACGCGAGCTCAAGGGTCAGGATGAAGTGCTAAATAAAATGCGTGGTGCACTGGATAACTTTACGAATACCGCAATAGCTGCAAAGTAATTGTTATTGCCGGGTATGTTGCGGTGAGGTTTGCTGACGATTACACAGACCCGGTTCGCCGGGTTTATTTTTTCAGGTTCTACAGGGTTATAAAAGAAGGAGGGCGTCTATGTTGCGGATATGGGGACGGATAAGTTCTATGAACGTCAAAAAAACAGCTCGCCGAGCGGGAGTACTTGACGGGTCCGGACTTCACCATGGCAGATATTGCCGTTGCTTGTAATGTTTATAACTGGCTGAACCTGCCACTACCGCACAAGAACCGACCACATCTGCAGTGCTGGTATGCGAACGTGAGATCAAGGCCGACGTGCGCAACGGTGCTGACCTTACCTCTGATTTAAAAGCATCAATTATTCACATCGGTATTCCGTCTGACTATAGGGCAACAAGTTGTTCATGGTCTCGTTAAAGGCAATGTTAAACAGGCTTGTCTCCTGTTAGGATCGCAGTAGAATTAACGAAGAGGTGGTTGTATGAGTGTTAGTGATATCGCAGCGTTGAATGCCAAGTTTGGCATTGTCAATCAGGTAACATTTAAAGCCGGACCAGGTGGCTTGCCGGTGGCGGAAGTGGCGAACAGTTACGCAACGGCGACAATCGTGTTGCAGGGCGCGCACATCACGACATGGACGCCACGCAAGCAAAAGCCCGTGATTTGGTTGTCGCCCGTTGCAAAGTTTGCCGCTGGGAAATCCATTCGCGGCGGCGTGCCTATCTGTTGGCCGTGGTTTGGTCCGCATGCCAGCGATGCAAAGTTGCCGGGGCACGGTTATGCCCGCACGGTACCTTGGGAGGTAATCGCCACCAGGGCCTTGCGCAATGGTGGTACTCAACTAGTGTTTCGTTTAGTGGAGAGTGAAGCGACACGCGCACAGTGGCCACATACATCACCCGTGGAGTTTCACGTTACTATTGGCGCGACATTAGTAATGCAGTTAATCACCCGTAATACCGGTAACACACCGATCACCATCGGTGATGCCCTGCATACCTATTTTGCCGTCAGCGATATTCGTGAGGTCTATATTCATGGTTTGGGCCAGTGTTCATACCTGGATAAAATGGACGGTGGTAAGCGAAAACAACAATCGGGGCCGGTGGTTATTAGCGAAGAAACAGATCGGATTTATTTGCAGTCCAGCGCGGATTGTGTGATTGAGGATTTCCCCTGGCGGCGACGTATTCGCATCAGTAAACGTGGCAGCAATTCAAGTATCGTTTGGAATCCGTGGCGGGAAAAGGCTAACGCCATGGGAGATTTTGGTCCGAACGGTTATTTGAACATGGTATGCGTGGAAAGCGCCAATGCCGCTGACGATGTGGTGACGATAGCGCCGGGCGCGGAACATTGTTTATCGGTAACCTATCAGGTTGAACCACTGAAATAGTGTTTGTTATTTGCTTATGATGATTGCAGAGGTAATGTATGGTTGAATTATTCACCGATCCACAAATGTGGATAGCTTTTTTTACGCTGACGGCGCTGGAATTGGTGTTGGGCATCGACAATATCATTTTTATTGCGATACTGGTTGATCGATTACCGGCGCATCAGCGCCGAGCAGCGCGGCGTCTCGGCTTGTTCCTGGCGATGTTCATGCGTATCGGGTTGTTATTGATGCTGTCATGGATCGTCGGGTTGATTGCCCCGTTGTTTACGGTGGCCGGCCAGGCAATTTCGGGACGGGATTTGATCCTCATCGGCGGTGGTTTATTTTTATTATGGAAAAGCACTAAAGAGATCCATCAATTGATGGAAGGCGAGGAGGGTGAAAGTTCCCGCGCGGTAAAACCCACGCTGGCGAGCGTGATTGTGCAGGTCATTATTATCGATTTGGTTTTTTCATTTGATTCGATTATCACCGCCGTAGGCATGGTAGACAGAATCGAGGTAATGATTGCTGCGGTGGTGGCATCGGTGGCTTTGATGATGTTGTTTGCGGAAGGGATTGGGCGATTCGTTTCTAATCACCCGACGGTGAAAATGTTGGCATTGTCATTTCTGGTGGTCGTTGGCGTGGTATTAATTGCCGATGGTTTCGATCACCACGTACCCAAAGGCTATGTGTATTTCGCGATGGCATTTTCTGTGGCGGTCGAAATGCTCAATATCCGCATGCGTAAACGGGTGGTGAAGCCTGTGCATCTGCATGAGCCCTATGCACGGGAACCAGTGCAGTCGGACAAAGACTAGTTGGCAGAATGGAATAGGTCCCGATGAGTTGTTGGTGGATTGCGGTATTGAGGAGATATTGATTGGATTTGCAAAGCCCCACGTTGTTATTGGGTTGGTTTGCCGTGTTTGTCTTTTCGGTCACCGTGCATGAAGCAGCGCACGCCTGGGTGGCAAAGCTCGGCGGGGATCAGACCGCATACAGCGGTGGTCAAGTCTCGCTGAACCCCATTCCGCATATGCGGCGTGAACCCATTGGCATGTTGTTGTTACCGATTATCAGTTTGATTGCAATGGGCTGGCCGATTGGTTATGCGAGTGCGCCGTTTGATCCACATTGGGCGGATCGATATCCGAAGCGCGCTGCCTTAATGGCCTTGGCGGGTCCATTTGCAAATCTGTTTATTGCCCTGTTATGTTTGTTGTTGATGTGGATCGGTTTACAGACCAGTGATTTTGTTTTAGCGATGAAGCCCTTGGTGCAGATCGTCTCAGGACAACAAGGAACGTTTGCCTATGGGTTGTCGTACTTGCTCAGCATGTTATTGGTGATGAATTTTCTGTTATTTATTTTTAACATTATGCCAATACCACCACTGGATGGCAGCGGCGTGTTGCCCTTATTCATGAGCGCTTCACAGACGCAACGCTTTCGTGAGATTGCCTATACGCCTGCGTTTATGCTGATTGGATTTGTGATTGTCTGGAAACTGATTGGTATTATTTTTTGGCCGTCGTTGCAGTTTTTGCTGCGATTTTTATATTGAGTACGCTCCATCTTTATGATGATGAGCGTGGCCGCGCATGCCGGGTACGGTTACTGTGTTGCGGTTTTTTACTGGCGCGGTGACGTGTAGTACTTGGATCAGGGCGGTCGGTTTTATCGTGAATCGGCGGTTTGGGGTGTACTAACAAACCGGCATCAACACTGAGTTTAGGCAGGCGATGGCCGATGTAGGTTTCAATCTCCGGCAGGGAAAACACAAACTCATCACAAGCAAAGCTGATTGCCTCGCCGGAGGCGCCAGCACGTGCCGTGCGGCCAATACGATGCACATAGTCTTCGGCATCATGCGGTAAATCAAAATTGAACACGTGACTGACGGCCGGGATGTGTAAACCCCGTGCCGCGACATCGGTGGCCACCATGATATTGGTTTTGCCTTCGGCAAATTCCTGCAACAGACGCAGGCGTTTGTTTTGCGGCACATCACCTGATAGTAAGGCAACGGGAAAGTCGTTACCGCGCAGATAGGCTGTGATCTTTTCGGCGACGCGCTTGGTATTGGCAAAAATCAAGGCGCGTTGCACCTGATGGGCTTGCAACAGACCCAGCAATAACGGGATCTTCTCTTCTTTGGCCGGGTAATACACCACCTCGGTGACTTGTTTGGCGGTGATCTGTTCAGGCTCAATCGCCACGTGTTCGGGGTTGTTCATGTGCTCATACGCCAGTTCCTGCACGCGAAACGACAGCGTGGCGGAAAACAACATGGTCATGCGCTGTTCGGGAGGCGGCATACGGCGTAACAAATAACGGATGTCAGTAATAAAGCCCAAATCAAACATGCGATCCGCTTCATCCAGCACCATTACCTGTAGGGCTTTCAAATTGAATACGTCTTGCTTGAAATAATCAATGAGGCGGCCTGGTGTGCCGATCAAGATATCGACACCGTCTTCCAGGGTTTGCCGTTGTTGCAGATAACCAGTACCACCAAATACCAGCCCCAATTTAAAACCCAACGGTGTTGCTAATTTTTCTGCATCATTGAATATCTGTACGGCAAGTTCGCGAGTTGGCGCGAGGATCAGCGCACGGGGTTGTGTGGTGCTGCGCCCAGGCTTTGCCGGTTTGGTTAAAAGATGGGCAAATGCGGCTACCAAAAAGGCGATGGTTTTACCGGTTCCGGTCTGCGCCTGTCCCGCCACATCACGGCCAGCCAAGCTTTTTGGCAGGGTTTGTGCCTGGATGGGAGTGCAGTATGAAAAACCCGTTGATTCAATGGCTTGGAGTAGTTCCGCAGGGAGATTTAAATCCGCAAAACGCAGGGTCGAAAGATGAGTTTGTTCTGTCATAGCTGCACAGCATAACAAATAAGTCGTTACAATGGACTTGAAATATCACGCGCGATGCGCTCAAATGTCGATATTAGATATCTCGAACGATCCCACCGAACATCATTCGTCGTCATTAACACCAACAGGAGTTCCACCTTGAGTGACAAGATTCTTTATGTAACCGATGCTACCTTTGATAAAGAAGTTTTACAGGCCAGTGGCCCTGTGCTCGTGGATTACTGGGCGGAGTGGTGTGGTCCCTGCAAAATGATTGCGCCAATTCTGGACGAGATCGCCAGTGAATATGGTGCTAAATTAAAGGTCGCCAAATTGAATATTGATGAAAACCCTGTAACCCCACCAAAATTCGGGATACGTGGCATACCCACCTTAATGCTGTTCAAGGGCGGTAACGTCGAGGCTACCAAGGTTGGCGCTGTTTCCAAATCGCAACTTACCGCGTTTATTGATAGCAATTTGTGAGAAGCGCCGGATCTGGCAGCGAGTTTTGCTGTATCAGGACTGGACGCTGAAATAGTTTAGTGGTAACTTTAGTCGGCCTGTAAATGTCGGCTCAGGCAATATAAAGAATTTTTAGGGATTACCGATAACATAACTTAACAACATTTATTCCTGCTTCACCGAGGCACTCCCAAAGCTACCGATTTTCAAACACAGCGTGATTGCGTTGTGTCTTAGCAGTTCCCCTGTACTCATAACGTGAAAATATTAAAAGGCACTATGAACCTGTCAGAACTTAAACTTACCCCGGTCACAGAACTGGTTGATCTCGCCTCCTCGATGGGCATCGAAGGCATGGTACGAGCCCGCAAACAAGATATTATCTTTGCTATCCTCAAGTCCCACGCTAAAAGTGGTGCCGATATACACGGCGATGGGGTACTGGAAATTCTCCAGGATGGTTTTGGATTTTTACGATCGGCCACTGGTTCGTACCTGGCCGGACCCGATGATATTTATGTCTCACCCAGTCAAATTCGCCGCTTTAATCTGCGCACCGGTGATTCGGTTTCCGGGACGATTCGGCCACCCAAAGAAGGTGAACGTTATTTTGCCTTGCTCAAAGTTGATCAGCTCAATTACGAGCCACCCGAAAATGCCAAGGGTAAAGTATTATTTGAAAACCTCACCCCGCTGCATCCCAATAAACGCTTGCCGCTGGAAATTGGTAACGGCAGTACTGAGGATATGATCGCACGTGTTATTGACATGGTCGCTCCCATTGGTAAAGGTCAGCGTGGTCTGATTGTGTCGCCGCCTAAGGCGGGTAAGACCATGATGCTACAGAACATCGCCCGGTCTATCAGCATCAAAAATCCCGAGTGTTATCTTATCGTCTTGTTGATCGATGAACGCCCGGAAGAAGTTACTGAAATGGAACGTTCGGTTCGCGGTGAGGTTGTTTCCAGCACCTTCGATGAACCGGCTACTCGCCACGTGCAAGTCGCGGAAATGGTGATCGAAAAAGCCAAGCGTCTGGTCGAGCATAAACACGATGTGGTGATTTTGTTGGATTCGATTACCCGTTTGGCGCGTGCCTACAATACCGTGATCCCGTCCTCCGGCAAGGTCTTAACCGGTGGTGTGGATGCCAATGCCTTACAAAAACCCAAACGCTTTTTTGGCGCCGCGCGTAACATTGAGGAAGGCGGATCGTTGACGATCGTTGCCACCGCCCTGGTCGAAACCGGCTCGCGTATGGATGACGTCATTTACGAAGAATTCAAAGGAACCGGCAACATGGAAATCCACCTGGATCGCCGTATTGCCGAGAAGCGCGTTTATCCTGCGATCAACATCAATCGCTCTGGTACCCGCCGCGAAGAACTGCTTACCACCCCGGATGAGTTACAAAAAATGTGGATCATCCGCAAGGTTGTACACGACATGGACGAACTGGCCGCGATGGAATTTCTCACCGACCGTATGCGCGCCACCAAAACCAACCTTGATTTCTTTGACGCAATGAAACGCTAAATATCCCGCGCCACCATATTGCTGGATTGAGTATGCATGAAGGTGCTCAGATAGGGGTTACCGTAGCGACGTTGTTTACCCTTGTGGGGGGCGTTGTTTTTATTTATTCAAATCTGTGAGTGATGTCACAAGTCGACCGCAGGGCCAATAGTGTGTCGAGTCTGATATTTTCTTCGTGCAATCAATCATCAAGCGAAAGTTAGCATTTACTTCCATGTATAAACATTTATCCCCTCATTAATTCATTTTTTTGACAAGCCCCTACTAAAAAGCGATGATATTTTAAGCAACCCCGGACTACCCGGCTGAGACACCAGATCTGCTGGTCTCGAGGCTTTGTATATCAAGGGTGCCAAACAGAGGGTATAAAAATTTAAAAATGTGTCGGGGAGAGTGAATGATGATGCAACCAACGCGGGCGGCCATGCCCGAATTCGAAGTATGGTTAGAGCTGGCGAAAACTGACCCAGTGCAGTTTGAGGCATTGCGCCTGGCTACCATTGATGATTTTATCGCGCAGGTTCCCGGGGAAGATCGGCGGCTTCAACTGCGCCGCCTGCAATGGCGCATTGATCGTGTGCGTGAGCGCGCCAGTAACCCAATGGCGGCCTGTATTGAATTGTCGCGCATGATGTGGGACTCATTCAGCCATCTGCGGGAGAACTATCAGGATATGTTTGAGGACGGGCAGGGACATCCTCCCCGCAGCGCCCCACATAAAGCCCAGGTTCTCACGTTTCGCCCACGCGTCGAGACCGAGGGGATAACATAAGAATTCACTGACATGCTTGATGAGTCGCGCGCTTTCCCGTAACATTGCGACCCCTGCGGTACCGTACCCGGCTTGGGGCTTGGGCGGCGGTACCTAAAACTACGAGGTTTTTTATGAAAGCAGAAATTCATCCCGATTATTCAGATGTTAAGGTCACATGCAGTTGTGGTAACAGCTTCGAGACCCGCTCCACCGCAGGGCATGCGATAAATATCGAAGTGTGTTCCATGTGCCATCCGTTTTACACCGGTAAACAGAAAATTGTGGATACGGCCGGTCGCGTGGATAAATTCCGCCAGAAGTATGCAAAGAAAGCCAAATAGACACACTGGTATTTCAGTTTCACGAAGGGCGCCCAAGGTTGGCGCCCTTTTTGTTTTATGGCTCGGCATAGTTGCCGTTACGACGGATATCCATGCTGCATGTATCCTGGATCGCCGGGATGAACAGGCGCAGGTTGCGCGAGTCGTGGACGGCGACACGCTGATATTACGCGATGGCCGTAAGGTGCGTTTGGTTGGCGTGAATACACCTGAAACAGCAAAGCCCGATTCTCCAGGCGAACCGTTGGCCGAAGAGGCGAAGGCAGCGGTGCAAAGTCTGCTGCCGCTGGGTAGCATCGTTCAACTGCGTTTTGATCACACACCGGCTGATCGCCACGGTCGAACACTGGCACACGTGTATACAGCGGATGGGCGCAACGTCGGCGAAGAATTATTAACACGCGGCCTGGCGAGCGCGATCACCGTGCCACCGAACTTATGGCAACACCCGTGTTACTTTGCGGCAGAAAAAACCGCACACGATGCCAAGCGTGGCTTATGGCAGTTGTCGTCTTATACGCCAATGGCTGTTCACCCCCATTCCCGGTTGCAACAGCGCTTTCAATTTATTCGTGGCGAGGTGACGGCCGTGCAGTGGGCTTCAAAAGGTGCGCGCCTGGAACTGAATGGCTATCTCAGCGTGCGCATCACGCGTCGTGATCTGCGGTATTTTTCCCGCGCTGATATCCAACGGTTAAAAGGTCATAAGGTCATTGTACGTGGCTGGTTACGTGAGGAACGGGGGAAATGGTCGATGCAGTTGCGCCATCCGTCGATGCTTCAGGGCTGATGGCAGTAGAGGGCTGTCAACAACAGTAACGGGTACTTGCGAAGAGAAAAGGGGAATTCCCTTAATATAATTATTGTTAGTTGCGCTATGTAACCTCAAATACGCTTTAAATTCCATCAGGAGTTCTGGCAAACTGCTAAATTCATCACAACACAGTAGCACGACAGATTGTAATTGGAGCATGCGAAGCTGGTAGAATCGGCGGGGTGTGCAATAAAACACCTTATCCTGATTATATATATCACATAGTACAAAGACGACAACGCAAACTTTAACGATGGAATGACGGGGCATGCTAATGAAATGGAAGCGCGACGCTGGTTTTATTTTTATATTTCTGTGTATACAACTATTTTCTGGATGCACACCCGCTCCAATTAAAGTGGCTGAGATGCATTCTGCACGCGGTGACTGGACAAATGCGGTCAGGATTTACCGTAAGCTAACAACAGAATACCCCGATGACGTCGAGTACCGGTCGCGCCTGAAACAGGCAGAGCTGAAGGCAGCGGATTTTTACTATCAGCAGGGGGTCAAATTCATTGAGGCGGGGGATTTTGAAAGAGCCATGGGCGAGTTTCAGCAGGGCTTGTTAGCGATGCCCGATCACGACAAACTCAAACAGGCCAGCACGAATGCGATGGCACGCAAAGAAGCGGAGCGTTTGATTGGCGAGGCCTTGCAAAATAAAGAGGCCGGTAAATATAAAGAAGCGGTTAAATTGATTGAGAGTGCGATGAGGTTATATCCTGAGCATGAGCGTGCATCGGATTTGCTATTTGAAATTAACGCGCTAGACGTACTCAGCGCCAAGAAAAAACTAGTACTGGGCTCAAAGCAGCCGATTTCACTGAATTTCCACAGTGCGCCGATCAGAACAGCGTTTGAGTTTGTATCCAAGTCATTCGGCATTAATATCATTTTTGACGAAGACATTAAAAGTACACCGGTATCTATAACCGCAAAGAACGTGACGTTTGAGCAAGCGTTAAATTTAATGATGACAACGACCAAGACGTTCTACAAACAACTCGGCGACAATACTATCCTTATCGCGCCTGATACCAAAGACAAACGGGGGCAATACGAGGATTATCTGATCCGGACATACCAACTCAATACCATTCGGGTAAAGGAAATGGAAAATATCATTAAGGGCCTGCTAAGACTTAAAGACGTGTATTCAAATGAACAGTTGAATACACTCTATGTGCGGGGGACCAGTGAGATGTTAACTTTAGTCGATAACGTGGTCGCGCTTAATGATCGTAAGCCTGCGGAATTGGTGCTGGATGTTGAAATTCTTGAAGTGAATCGTAACAAGGCCGAGCAGCTTGGATTTGATTGGGGCAGTATCATTACCCAGAAATACAAAGAGTTCAGCGGCTCTTGGGGAAACGCACTTAATTCGGGAACCGTCACCTTACCGGCGACTACGTTCCGTTTTTTTAAACAAGACGTTGACGCCAAGACCCTGGCTAATCCTAAAGTACGAGTAGTAAGTTCCAAGACCGCCAAAATTCATATTGGCGACCGGATACCACTGCGTTCGGCCACTATTCAAGACACGACAGGCCAAGTGCGTACAACGTTTACTTATACTGACGTGGGTATCAAGCTTATAGTCGAACCGATTATTCATCTCGATAATTCCGCGACAGTCAAACTAAACTTGGAAGTGAGTTCATTAGGACAAGATTTAGGCACCCCGACCGAGCCGGCGTATAGTATTGGCACACGTAATGCCGATACCTCCATGTTGCTGCGTGATGGAGAGACAGCGATTCTTGGCGGTTTGATCAAAGATGAAGATCGGAAGAATGTGATCAGTGTTCCTGGTTTAGGTGACGTACCGCTGGTGGGTTCACTGTTTCGTTCTAATGATACAGGCACAAGTCGTACGGACGTATTATTAACAATTACGCCGAGAATTGTGCGTGGCTGGGATATACCCAGCAAGCTACAGCGCGAATTTTATTCCGGGACACAGGATAATTTTGCCACCAAGGCAAAGTTTGCTTATATGAAAGAGCGCACAACCGGCAATGAAGGTGAACCGCAGATTGCATTGGGAGATAACGACGGAGCTGCGCCATCCATCGATAAAGCCCAGGAAACAGCCTCCACCGCTCAAGGTGACACGCCGATACCAGCGGCGATCCAACCGGCTGGACAGAAGGAATCAGAACGGCCCATATTAAGTTTTGCAAAGTCCGTGTATGAAGTCAAAATGGGCGAGGAGTTTGATGTGCAATTAATGGGCTCGCAATTAAGCCAGGTGACTTCGTTGCCCATGCAAATTTTATTTAATGCACAGTTGCTGGATTATACCAAGAGCGAGCAAGGTGGCGGCCACAGAAATGCGAATGTGACTAAGGAAGCGGACGGAGTCCTCAATGTTAACGTGGAAGTGGCGCCCGGCAGTACGCAGGATGTACCGCTCGCAAACGTCAAGTTGCGCGGTACTAAATCCGGCGTATCCTATCTTGTCTATCGAGTACCGGCATTGACGACTGCGACAGGAGAAACTATCAGCGCGCACGTGCGGGCCTCACGAATCGTTATCCATTAATGTTTTTCTTAATAACCAGGTGTTTCCTTTTCGCATACATTATTTAATGGGCTGGTGATGGATGCCACTTTACAGTTATCAAGGTGTGAATCTGAATGGCCATGGCGTATCTGGACAGCTGCAAGCGCATGATCCAAAAGTACTCCATGCGATACTTTATCAACAAGGAATTATTCTCAAAAAGTATTCCGGCATCGATAATAAATTTTCATTAAATGGGCGTCGGCAAATCAGCAACAGTGATCTACAGCTGCTGTTGCAAGAGTTTATTTCATTAACCAGCGCCGGTTTTTCCATACCCGGCGTACTTAAGATGTTATCAGACCGGCCGGATCAACCCGTGATGCAAAGTATTTTGCAAGGCATGTTAACGGATATTGAGCAGGGAGAAACATTGGCGGCCGCCGCTGCGAAACATACTAATTTGTTTGATAACTATCTTTTGGCCTCGTTACGCATTGGCGAAAAAATCGGAAATCTCGTTGACCCGCTCAAACGTTATCTTGCTTTCCTCCGGACAAAAATTGCGTTGAGCAAAAAAATACAGCAGGCCATGGCTTATCCGGCGTTTTTGCTGGTAACGCTGGTGTTGGCCCTGGCGGTATTGTTTTTGTTTGTTTTGCCACGGTTTTCCGAGATGTATGCGGGGTTTAATGCTCAGTTACCAAGGCCGACGCTCATATTATTATCGATAGTGGAAAATATACATATTATTGCTGGTGTTCTACTGTTATGTTTGTCGGCAGGTTATTTTATATATAAAATCGCAATGAAAAGTTATCGCTATCGAGTAATGAAAGATACGCTAGTGCTGAAATTTCCGTTATATGGCAAATTGTTACGAACATTTTATATCGCACAAATCACCAGAATATTAGCCACCCTGCTTGGTAGCAGTGTTAACGCGGTGGAGGCGATAAAAAACACGGCGGAGGGTGTTGATAACGTGGCCTTGCGTGAGCAACTGCTACGCGCCGCTGAACAGGTAACAGAAGGCAGACCAATGTCCGATGCGTTTTTGGCCGTCACCATTATCCCAAAAAAATCCCTGAACCTGATACGGGCAGGGGAAGAATCAGGGCGAATCGAGGAGCTATTATTGAACCTGAGTGAGTTTTATCAAGAAATGCTGGATTACCAGGTCGGCAGGATTGTCGCCATCATTGAACCGTTGATGATGCTGATCATTGGACTATTGATAGGCGGCATTATTCTTGTCATGTATTTACCCATTTTTTCCATCGCCGATATTATTCAATGAACATTGCATTTAAAGAGAAGAAAACAGGCGAGTTATTTGTGGCGCATGCCATGATATCTGAAGATCAACTTGAGAGCGCCCTGGGGAAGGCCGACTGTCGTCTTGGTGAATGGTTGCTAAAAGAAAAATTGATCGATGATAGCCAGTTTGCGAAAGTGCTTGCTGAGCACTTTCATGCCGATTTCGTCGACTTATATGAACATAATGTGGATACCACATTGTTTGAAATTCTCCCAGTGGAGCACGCGCTGTACCACACCGCGTTACCTTACAAGCTCGTGAATGACACGCTATATGTTGCGGTAGCCAGCTTCGATGATTACATGCTGGAGCAAAAGTTAGAAACAATTACTAACAAAAAAATTAAAATATTATTTGGTTCTAAAAAATCTATCCAGGGCGCCTTAAATCGCAGTGGCGGTGAAGAACACGTTTTAAACAATGCTACGCAAGAGTTTAAAACAACTTTAATCAAAGAGACCGCCACTGGTGCAGTGAATGAAATATCACTTGATCAGTTAGGCGGTGATGCGGCGCCCATGATCAGATTGATTAATTCAATTATTTTGGACGCGCTGAAGAAACGTGCGAGTGATATTCACATTGAGGTGTATGCAAAACGGATAGATGTGAAATACCGGGTCGATGGCGTTTTGTACAACAGTGTGGAGACATTGGACCCAAAGCACCATAGCTTTCTGATCACGCGGCTTAAAGTCATGGCAGAACTGGATATTGCGGAAAAAAAATTACCGCAGGACGGCCGCTTTAAGCTGCGGGTAGGTAAAAATGACATTGATTTCCGCATTTCAATTTTGCCGACCATGTACGGCGAGGATGTTGTCATTCGAATTCTGGATAAATTGCCTTTCAAGGAAGGGGCAAAAAAACTGACGCTCAAGGCATTGGGCATCAATGAGGACACACTCAGTCGATTCAGAAAGGCGATACGCGAGCCCTATGGGATGGTGTTAATCACCGGACCTACCGGCAGTGGTAAAACAACCACGCTCTATGCCGCGTTAACAGAATTGCATAACGGGCAAGAGAAAATCATCACGATTGAGGATCCCATTGAGTATGAGCTGGATGGGATTGTCCAAATCCCGGTAAATTACAAAAAAGATCTGACCTTTGCAAAAGGCCTGCGTTCAATCTTACGGCATGATCCTGACAAAATTATGATCGGGGAAATACGTGATGCGGAAACGGCGCGTATTGCGGTGCAGTCCGCCCTCACCGGACACCTGGTTTTTACCACGGTACACGCGAATAATACGTTTGATGTCATCAGCCGTTTCACTCATATGGGGATAGATATTTACAGTTTCATCTCCGCGCTCAATTGTGTGATGGCGCAACGTCTGGTCAGGAAAGTATGCATGCATTGTCGGGCAGAAAAACCACAAACAGCCGAGTATCTTCATTATTCCGGACTTAGTGACAAAGACTACCATGATCACAACTGGGTTTCAGGCCAGGGTTGCGATAAATGCAACCATACCGGTTACTACGGCAGAATGGCGGTGACAGAGTTTTTACCGATATCGCCTGTTATCCGCGAGTTGATAATAAAACAAGCCGGATTTACCGAGTTGCTTTGTGCAGCAAAAGAAAGTGGAATGAAAACATTGCGGGAAAATGCATTACAGTGCGCACTAGAGGGCGCAACGACGCTGGAAGAAATCAACCGAGTGACGTTTGTTGACTAATGACATTATTTGAAATCAGCCCAAGTGTGGTTATTTATATTGGCGCGTACCATGTGCGCGCCAAATTGCTCAATTCCCGTGATCAGGCGGTGACTATAACCCATGACAAGGGTTCATTGTACGAAAATAATTACGAGTCCATGCCGACTATGTTAGATGAAGCAGTTGCGGAGATAACAAAAAGAAGCGGCAAAAAGATCAAGGCAGTGAACGTCGTGCTGTCCGATCCGGTGTGTAAATATACTTTTTTTGAGTTTGAAAAAATGCCCGCCGACAAGAACACACTCAGGCAGATTGTCATGGCAAGATTAGCGAAAGAGTTCCATATCACTGAAAATAACTATAACACACAGCTGGTAAAACATAAGAACCACAAAAGTGCCACAAGTGTCGGGGCATACGCCGTGCCTAACCTGATGGTCACTGTTTTGTTGGAGTTTGCGCGGAAAAATGGAATGATATTACGTTCGGTGAACATAGCCTATAACCATATACACAACTTCATCGACGGCATAGTGCCGCGACAAAATGAAATATTTGTATATTTGGAGAACGAATACTGGACGACGGTGTTAATTAACAAAAAGAAACAAGTCGAGTTCCTGCGATCAAAGTGGGTAGCAGACAGCGAACCCGGCACCAGGGAGAAAACAATGGCTGATATTGCAGTGAATTTACGAACACTGCTACAAGCAAAAAAATCAGAGTTCGCCCTGACAATTAGCTATTTATGCGCAGGGGATAAAGACACCAAGCAAGGCCTGGTGAATCTATTACAAGAAATGACCACATCCGAAGTCACCGATCTGTTACCAAGACTCAGAAATAAGTCCCCATTCCTGAAAAATGATGAAACCGAACTCAGTCCGATGTTATTTGTGCACTAACATGAAACTAACAATCAATTTTGTTGGTTACCCAAAAACAAAAATCATAATGTTTGTTTTTGCGGTAATAGGAATTAATCTATCGCTGTTGACGACAGGTGTATTTGTATGGTTTTACGGGCAGGGGCTTGAGGAAGAAAATCGTGGGTTACGCACAAGATACGCAGAATATGAAAGCAAGCATGAAACACTGTTGACCAAGGCTGGAGATTATCCGGATAAAAAAACGCTTGAGCGTATGCAAAAAGATATAAAGGCGATCAACTTGGTATTGCATGCTCATCGTTATGATACAAATCTTGCGCTTGGTTTGCTGGAGAAGTATATACCCAAAGAAGTCTATTTGACCCAATATAATCACGACAGTGAGTCAGGGGTTATTTTATTGAGTGCGGCATCCGCAAACAAAAAAGAGTTGACGGTGTTTTTACGTCAATTGGAACAAGATAGTACGTTCACCAATGTTTCCCTGTTGCGCCAGAACAGTAATACGCAGAAAAACGTATTACTCCATCTGCTTGATATTAAGCTTGAGCAAGTACGTTAAATTATGTATTTTTCCATTATCAGGCGAATGTTTATTTTAAAGCTGATGTTGTTTTCTTGCGCGGTATTGTTGCTGCTAGTTGTAGCGCAATACTTTTATTACCTGGCGCCACATGCGGAGGACAACCAACAGCTGAACAATCAGCTTGACGGCGTGCGGAAAAAGATATCCTATTTTACCCAGCTGGAAGCATTTAATAAACGTTACGATGAGTTGAGCAAAGAACTTGCTGATTACAATGCACGATTAAACAACATAGCCACGCACGCCATGTTAACCGAGACCTTACATGATCGTGCGCAAAAAAACCACGTGAAGATAATAAGTGAAATAAATAAAAAATTAAAAAACCAGGAGGGGGTCGCATCGCTTTCACAGCGCATTACTCTCGAAGGCGATTATTTTGCGCTGCGCAAATACCTGCACGACCTGAATAGACTGGGCTCGCTGTCCTTTATCAAGCAGATAAGGATGGAAAAAAAAGAAAACAGTCAGGAATTGAAGACGGTACTTGAGTTGATAACTTATAAATTACCCTAATTTATGAAATCCATATTACGCAACAAATACAGCCTGCTCGTTTTCATCGGTGTTCTGGTGCTGTTGAATTATCTGCAATGGAGTCTGGATGAACCACTTGCACAGGTACCTCAGGCTAAGAAACAAGATACGCAGCATATTGACTTTCAGGCACTGGTACTGGAGCCACGTCAACAACATAAAGAATTAACGGCGCACCGCAATGTATTCAGCCCAAAGACGGATCCCAAGCCGGTTGTGAAACCCCTGGTAAAGCCGACGGTAAAGGTAAATATCCAACCGCCGCCTCCTCCCACGCCCGAGGAAATTGCAAATAACTTATCGCTGACACAACTGAAAAAGGTGCAATTGTTGGGAATTGTTGAAGAGTCCGGGGTACGCAAGGCGTTTATTATGTACGATGAGAAATCACATGTTGTTCAGCAAGGTGAAAATTTTGCGGAACAGCTCAAAGTGACAACGATTGAGTCAGGTAAGATACTGGTGATGGACATGAAAACAAACCTGACGCGCGATATTCGTCTCAAAAATTAAATGGTAACGTGACAATGGAACAACCAGTACAAAATTTCACTCACGTGGCCGCCCGCGGCATGACACTGGTTGAGTTACTTGTCGTATTGGTCATTTTGTCGATCCTGGCGGGTGCGGCACTGCCTTTTGCAGAGATGGCGGTCAAACGCAATAAAGAACTGGAACTAAAACGTAACCTGCGCACGATTCGTGTCGCCATTGATGAATTTCATCTCGACTGGATAGAAAAACGGATAACGAATCTGGATGGGGCGGCAAGTCAGGACGGATTTCCCAAGACCCTGCAAGTATTGATTGACGGAGTCTCGCACGCCAATAATCTGCCGGGAAAAAAGCGGTATTTGCGGCGGATACCCAGCAATCCCTTTGCAGACCAACGGCTGGCACCCAGTGAACAGTGGCTGCTGCGCAGTTATCAGGATAAAACGGATACGCAGAGTTGGGGTGGGCAAGACGTGTATGACATCAGCGTAATGACCGAGCAAAAAGCCATTGATGGATCGAATTACCATGAATGGTAAACAGTCGGCTGGCTTTACCCTGATGGAATTGTTGGTGGTATTGCTGCTGATCAGTTTACTGGCCAGTATCGTCGCGCCAATCATTACTAAATCCATTCATCGCGCCAAGGAATCGACTTTAAAAGAAGATTTGTTTATTCTTCGCCAGGCGATAGATGATTACTACGCCGACAATGGAAAATATCCAATTGAACTTGAAGTACTGGTCGCTGAAAAATATGTGCGAAAAATTCCGCCTGATCCCATAGCCGGACAAGAGTGGAATGTAATCCGGGTCGAAAGTGAAGAGGGTGAGCAAGGTATTATCGATATTCAGAGTCGTTCTGATGAACAATCTGCACAAGGGGTACGTTACAATGAATGGTAAAGAAAACAGCCAACACACACACGACAGCAAGTTTATTCTGCATCAGACGGGGGTAGATCGTATTACTATTCACCACGCAACACGACATCCTGGTCGTGGTTTTACCTTGATGGAGTTATTGATTGTCCTGGTCATCATCGGGCTGCTTGCCGCGCTGGTGGGGCCAACACTGTATCACCGTATTAAACCCGCCAAACAGGCTACCGCCCGCGCACAACTCGAAAATTTTATGACGGCGCTGGACAACTATTTTGTTGATGTGAATCGTTATCCCACGACCACAGAAGGTTTGCAGGCATTGCGGGTAAAACCGCAAGGTGTCAACGAATGGGCGGGGCCGTATCTCAAAAAAGAAATCCCCAAGGATCCCTGGAGCCAGCCGTATCATTACAGCAGCCCGGGGCGCAACGGACCCTATGAGATCATTTCTTTTGGCGCCGATGGCGCAGCAGGTGGCGAGGCGGAGAACAGTGATATCACCAGTTGGGAAACAAAATAAAGCCAACGGCTTTACGTTCGTTATTGTGCTGGTCGCCATCGTCATTGTTGCGCTACTGGCGGAGCGTGCGATTGTGTTTAATTCTCAGCGCATTAAACGTGACAACGAAGCAGAATTGATCTATCGCGGCATGGCCATGCAACGGGCGATTGCCAGTTACTACCATGCGGGTAGTCCAAAGAAATATTTACCGCGTAGCCTTGACGACTTGGTGGTTGATCCACGGTTTGCACACAGGCGGCATTTGCGCACACGCTACAAGGATCCCATCACCAATAGTGAGTGGGGTATATTAACGGGCATGGATGGTGGTATTGCCGGTGTGTACAGCAAAAGCAGTGATCTCCCCCTCAAACAAGGCCGCTTCCCGCTGACGCTTGCCCATTTCGAGGGTGCGGTACACTATGCTGATTGGCGTTTTGAATATAAACCCACGGTGACATCACCTCTTCCTCCTCGAACGGGATTACGCCCACCGGTGTCAACACCAAACTGAGCAAATCGTATGACGACGTCGGTGCAAGCCGACGCTGTGCGTTAACGGCAGGGAAAAAATAATATTCCATAAAGTGTCGGCCAGCTGACACTGCCGGACAGTCCGCGGTGGAAATAAAACCCGACTCAAACGAAGCACTTGCCCTGTTGTGGCGCAGATAAAGTATTAACCGTAAATAAAATGAGTGCAGATCTGTGATGAACCGCTGAATTTTTAGAGCGAAACTAAAAAAAGATTGAAAAGTAATAATAAAGTAATTATGTTGTGGGAAAATTCTGCCTCGCTGCTCAGGTTGTCGCTGAGTCAGGCAATAGCAACGACAGGCCTCTCTACATGGGACGTTGATGGAATGAGGGAGGCGGTGATCACGGTATAACGTGATCCAATAAAAATAAGGAACTCATGGGGAGATTCATCATGCACTGGAACACGCTACGCACTTTGTTACTTCGTCGTTATACCGCCACGCGGTTTTTGTTGGCCTCCCTCGTCCTGTTATCCCTGCTGAGCGTCGTCACCTACGCCTCGTTCACCAGCACGGCGGAAGACATCGTGGTCGCCCCCTCGCAATGGAGCGTCACCCCGGACGCGTCGTTGCCGCCAGCCTCGCAGGCCCTCGAACAACAAACCGTCGGCCAGTTGTTTGATCGCGACACCACCACGGTGTACACCGCGTTGGGTGCGTCGCAGATTGACATGAGTTTTGAACGGGTCGAATCCATCAGCTTCATCAAGGTGTACGGCACCGCGTCGTATCGCCTCAGTGTGCAGGCCAACAGCAACAATGTCTGGCAAGCCATCCCCGCCTTACAAGGACTCGATTTATCCGCCGCCACCGCGGGGGCGTGGAACACCTACCCCTTATCGGCCCCCGTGGCCACCCCCCAGCTGCGTTTTCTGCTCACGCCCATCGCCACGCCCACCGTCGCGGGGATAGCCGAAATGGAAATATGGGCGCAAGGCCGTCGCATCAGCACTAAAAACGGTGAGCAATTAGTACAAGCCCTGGCCACCACCGAGCCCCCCACCCACGGCCGCGTCTACACCGCACCGCTGCAACAAGGCGTGATTGGCCCATTAACCGGCACCGCGCCGGATACCAATCTTGCTGACAATCAATTCACCGTCAACGTGCTGCGTGATCCACGCGATTTTGTGCGCACCTATCTCGTTTATGAATTTTACGGCTTCCCGCATTGGATCACCCCCGTGCGCGGCATCAATGCCCACCCGGTACAAGGCGGCTTCACCTTACCCGTACACCAGGACTGGACCACGCAGATCGAAGAACTCAACCCCGAATGGTTAAACCGCGGCGGCAACGTCATCCGTTTTGCGGTGCCCAGCGGAATACAGTCCACCTTCACGGTGCGCAATTTACGCCTCGTCGGTGAATTGCCCAACGGCAGTAACTTTGTCAAAAAAGTATTTTCTAATGTCATCCCCGGCATCAACGATCCGCAGAACGTCAACGACGGCGATCTCAACAGCGGCTGGCAACCGTATCCCCCGGAAATACAAAGCACCCACACCGAGCCGCGTTATCTGGCCTTGGTCTTCAACAAACACGTGGACGCCGACAGCCTCAAATTTTATTTAGTTAACACGATTAACGGGTCGTTGGAGGTGGAGTATTACCACCACGACGACGACAAATGGTACGTCCTGCCCGCCACCGTGGGCAGCATCGACATGACCAAACTGATCCTGGGATGGAACAGTATTCCTCTTTCGATTCCACACACGGTCGGCGGCTTGCGCCTTAAATTCACCGGCGGCACGCAAACCGCGGGCGAACTGCGCGAACTGTATGTTGTGGGTTCACCCGAAGGGGTGCGGCATCGCCCGCAAGTGCACGTCCTGTATCCCGATCACGGCCAGTTCTGGGGACGGCAGGCCTATATCCGCGGTTACGTCACACCGCTGGATAACGGCAGCGGCCCGGCGGTGATCACGGTGGCAGGCAAACCCGTGACCCACACCGACGGCGCGTTTGGTATCACCGTGAGTAAAGACGAGAGTGGCTACAAAAATCACGGCGACAAAGAACCCTGGCAAGTCGAGGTGCGCGTCACCTACCCGGATGGCAAATTTGATTATCTCATTGTGCCACTGGTGATCCCCGGCGATGCGCTGCTCAAATCCACCAACGACGTATTACCCACCTACGCGGAAATGATCGAACCGGGCAAATACCGCAAGGTCCGCCACGACGGTTCCGAACTGGAATTTTTCGGCAGCGAAGTCGATGAGAAATTCACCCTCAAGGTCACGCCGCTGCGCGGCCAGGACATGGAGGAAATGACCGAGGGCATGACCAACGTCACCCGTGGCCCCCGGCGTGGTTATCGTTTTTTACCGCACGGCAGCAAATTCAAATCCAAGATCAAAGTCTCGTTGCCCTATGACAAAAGCCTGATCCCCTCCGGCCACACCGAAAAAGACATCCGCAGTTTTTATTACGACGAAGAAGCCGGTCGCTGGCTGGCCCTGGAACACGTCAAATACGACAGCGAACGCAACCTGATCGAAAGTTACACCGATCACTTCACCGACATGATCAACGCCGTGGTCACCGTCCCGGATCACCCCGAAGCGGCCTCGTTCAATCCCAATCAATTGAAAGATTTAAAAGCCACCACGCCGCAGGCCAACATCGCCCTCATTGCCGAACCCGAACCCAGCAACAGCGGTGCGGCGAATTTAAGTTACCCGATTGTCGTGCCACCGGGACGTGCAGGGATGCAACCTTCATTGGCGGTAGTGTACAGCTCGCAAGGCGATAACGGCTGGATGGGATTAGGCTGGGACATCAGTGTACCGATGATCAGCATCGATACCCGTTGGGGCGTCCCACGCTACAGCGCCACGCACGAAACCGAAACCTATTTACTCAACGGCATGCAACTCACCCCGGTGGCGCACAGAAGTGAACTGCAATCGCGCAGCGCGGAAAAAGTCTTTCACGCCCGCGTCGAAGGTGCCTTCCAGAAAATTATCCGCCACGGTACGCACCCCAATAATTATTGGTGGGAAGTCACCGGCAAAGATGGCACGCGTACTTTTTTTGGTGGTACACCACAAAACAATCCGCCGAGCGCTGCTTCGACACTCACCGATGAGACAGGCAATGTGTATCAGTGGTCCTTGAGCGAAGTACGCGACACCAATGGCAACTCAATGAAGTATCACTGTGTGCGCAGTAACGACGTTGGAATCAGTGGCGGCACAGTGCCTGGGGTTAATCTGTATTTACAGAAGATCACGTATACGGGTTCTGGCGCGCAGGAAGGACGGTATAACGTCACATTCCTGCGTGATGGCGATGTTCAGCCGCGACCGACCCGTCGCAGCGATGTCATGATCGACGCACGCGGCGGCTTTAAGCGGGTTACCGCCGACTTACTGCGGCGCATTGAGGTACGGCTGGATAGCACGCTGATCAGAAGTTATGAATTTAAATACAAGACCGGACAGTACGCCAAATCGTTGTTGAGCGATATTGTGCAGTTCGGTGAGGACGGCGTGAGCGTGTTTAACACACACGCACTTGAATATTACAATGAGGATAACGGCTTTAAGCAGGCGTTTACGGCAGCGGGCGTGACGGTGCGCAGCGAAGGCATGCGACCCAGTGCAGCTTCGTCCGCATTACAGGGGCAGCTTGAAAAAACCAAACAGCGTTCCAAATACGCCGGCGTTTCTTTCCTTGGGATCGGCGGTGTTAAATTAAAATGGGTGAAAGACGATCGCGACAGTCGCACCAAGCTCACCTTGATGGACATTGACGGTGATGGTTTGCCGGATCAGGTATACCGTGCGAACCAGGGTTCCGCGTACACGTTTTACTATCGCCGCAGTACGTTACAGCCAGATAGAACCATTACGTTTGAACAACCCAAGGAAATTCTCTCCCTGCTTTTAACCGGCAGCCCGCACGCCTTGGGTGACGAACATTCTTATACGTATACTAAGGGTGGCAGCGCATTCTTCCTGGGTGTGAGCGGCGAGAAGGACCGCTCTAATACCACCACCGACAGCCGCTTCTTTTTCTCGGACGTCAACGGCGATCAGCTGCCCGATATCGTCACATCGAATGCCACGTATTTTAACTGGTCGATTAATGGGGAGCCAAATTTCAAATTAAATGAAAGCCCCACGCCACTCGGGGCGCTCACCCCCGTGGATTCCGCAGGACTCGTGCCGATACCCGATATCAGCGATGAATTAAAAAAAGAATTTTTTCTCGCCGATCCGGTACGCAAATGGGTGGCGCCGTTTAGCGGCACGATCGCCATCAGCGGTGGTGTGAACCTGACAACCCAACCCGAGCAGGGTTATACCACCGCCGACGGGGTGCGTGTGTCGATTCAACATAACGACAAGGAACTATTCACCGTTACCCTGGATAACCCGCAAGATTTGGCAGTGCGTACCATTGACGGACTGGGTGCCGTCGCCGTTAGTGCGGGAGATCGAATTTATTTCCGCGTGAATTCACGCAATGACGGCTCCTACGATGACGTGCAGTTCAATCCAACCATCGCCTACCAGAATGTGGATACCGCGCTCACGGATGAAAACGGCAAACTGGCATATGCTTATAACGCACGCGATGATTTTTCGTTTGGCGGACGGATACTGCCGTTTCTGGTGACGATACCCGGTTCGGTGGTCATTAAAGGCGACCTCAATAAAACCGGCGTCACCAGCGATGATGTCACTGTGGTGGTGAAACGCAATGACGCGACGGTGTATACGCAAACGATCACGGCGGATCAGGTGGGCAGCTTTCCCCTATTGGCCGAACTCAAACATCTCAACAGTGATCTGAATTCACCGGATAAGATTTACATCTATATTCACAGCGACAGTCGCATTGATTTAGGAAAGATTCAATTCCGCCCCACGTTGACGTTTACCGAGGTGGAAGGTAAGCCTGTTACGGCGCCCGTGGATGAGAATGGCGTGCCGCTATTCGATATTTTTCCACCAGTCAATATGACGGTTTATTCCCAAGTACGTGCCACAGCTTATGCGCCGTGGCAGGCGCAAACTGCGGAAAACGTCGACGTAAATTTCTCGATAGTACCGCAATCCAACCTGAGTGCTTGGCCGACAGATGCCGACGTTACCCTTACTGTGAAGCGTGCAGGTACCTTATTGGCAAAAGAGAAATTCAATCTTGTGCAGGGTACTGATATTGCAGCGTCACTATCAAGAACGATCAGTGTAGCCATAGGCGATAAGTTATATTTTACGGTTGATACAACGAATCCAGGCTTACGCGATGCCATACAAGAGTCAGTCAGTATCACCACCGGTGGCGGCACGATACAACGCGGCGCGGACGTGCACGTGGGCATTCCTGCGCAGGAGGCTTTTGGTGGGGGTTATCGCGGCTGGTTTTATGGCCAATACAATGGCAATGCCAACACGGCACCGATTGACGAAGCCGTGCTTACGCTCAACCAAAATCCGGATAACGAACAATTTCTGATGATGACCTCTGCAACCGATGGTAGTGCGTCGTGGAGTATCAGTGATCCGGATTGCCGTATTGAAGCCGAACGCATGAGCGCCACCCGCATCGGTATTAATTACCTGCCGCAAGGCACGGGCACGGCATCAGGTTATGCCAGTGCGACCGGCGTGACTTTATTGGGTGGGGCACGTGTTTCAAGTACGTCACTGTCGTTGAACGCGGGTATGTTTGGAGGCACCGCAACCGGTACCCACGGCAGAAACTGGTCAAGCCTGGATTTTCTGGATTTCAACGGGGATGGTTACCCGGATTTGATCGGCGGTAACAGTCTCAAGGCGACCTTGCCCAATGGTCGACTTGATAACACGCCGCTGAGTTTGGGCGATGTGATGGCGCGCGGTCGCCTGCGGGAGAGTGAAAGCGAAACGTACGGGTTATCCGCACGACTGGGTTTTGGTGGTGGTAGAGCCCCGGCGATCCGCAATACCAGTAACGCCAGAGGACAGCTCAAGGATTCCGCGACCGAGCAAGGACAGCAGTCGACTTCACTGAGTGTATCCGCCGGGGTCAGCGCACTGGGATCTTATGGACGCTATTTTGGTGAATGGGACTTACTGGATATCAATGGCGATGGCTTGCCGGATTATGTTAAGCGACTGGCAGCGGGTGATTTATTTGTACGACTTAATGTAGGTTATCGATTTGCACCGGAAGAAATATGGCCAAATCTGGATGTTAGTCTGACGCCTGAAGAAGAACAGCAAGACCCAACCCAAGACACCATCAACAAGACGAAGTATCTGCGGCTGCAAAAGAGTTTATTGTATGGTGTCAGTGCGGACGCAGGATTTTCGTATGGTCTGGATTTCGGTGTGGGCGCATCGCACACCTACAGCAAAACCGCCACCCAGCGCGATTTTATGGATGTTAACGGTGATGGCTTGCTGGATGCGGTGGAAAAACGGGTCTCCGTCGATCGGGAGCGTTTGTTGGAGTCCAATGATACCCACGTCATTGTGCGCTATAACACCGGCAATGGATTTACTCAACCGATCAACATGACCGGCGCATTGCAACATCCGATCAGTGGTCG
>JANNJI010000718.1:0-1856 GCA_031405795.1 Gammaproteobacteria bacterium | reverse complement strand
CCGCCCCACGATCTCCCGGAGACCAAGGAACGCCACGGAGGGCATTCCCTACAGCGCTCCTACTCCACGATCTCCAGCATCGATCTGGGCGGGCATTCGCTGTTATCCATGCAAGTCATTAACCAGATAAGCAGCAATACCGGGATCAACATACATCCAAGAGATTTGCTGCTGGAAAATCTGAGTAAGATAGCCGCTAAAATTCCACAGACCGTTTTGCCCATGGCAACTAATCAATCCAACACAAGACGGAATTCTGGAATTAAAGGTTTAATAAATAATTTATTTAAGAAATAATATTTGAAGGTGAACAATGCATAGCTTTTATTTCGGTGACAGCAGGCAGCCACTCTATGGCGTGCATCATTCGCCTTCAGCTGCCGTATTTCGGGATGATGCTGTAGTGATTTGCGGGCCAATAGGCCATGAATATTGCCGAAGTCATACCTTATTGAGGAACCTGGCCCATAACCTGTCGTCGCACGGTTATCATGTGCTGCGCTTTGACTATAGAGGAATAGGTGACTCATCCGGCGAAATAGGTAATTTCAATATTGAGCACTGGCTGGATGATATACAGATGGCGGTAAACGAGTTAAAAGCAATAAGCGGGGTGGCTAACATATCCGTCATTGGCGTCAGGATTGGGGGGATGCTGTCACTCCTGGCTTCGTTGCGCGGCATGTTTAACAGACTCATTCTGTGGGATTGTATCCTTGATCCTAAAAAATATTTAGATGATCTGGGCGACATGAGCGAGAAACTATTAAATAATAGATCGTGGTTTAAATATGCCAGAGAAAAGCACGAGCTATTGGCCAACGAATATGTCGGCTTTCAATACTCTAAAGAATACATAGATAATTTGCGCACTTTAAATGTTATGGATTCTCCCTTTGCGAAGGATATCAGGGTCAGGTCAATCTTCTCATCTGACAGTCCAGGCAAAGAGTTTGGTAATACATACCTCAAGACAGTATTTGTTGACTACAAGTCTGTTTTTATAAATGAAAAATCTGACTGGCTCGATGTTATCAGGCTTGGTTATAGCCTGGCTGGCCAGGAGGCAATTAAATGTCTGTGCGAGGAGATGTCATGATGAAGGAAGTTGTTGCTACATTTGGCAGAAATGGCAATCTCCAGGGCATTGCGTGTATTCCGGATCAGCATGATCAGGATTTCATGCTGGTACTGTTAAATGCCGGGGTAACCCACAAAGCGGGGCCATTCCGGTTGAATGTCGATATCGCCAGATATGTTGCCGCGAACAATGTCAAAACCTTCAGATTTGATGTTGGCGGTCTTGGCGATAGTGAGAAAGTACAGTCAGCCCTCTCGCATGAAGAAGCAATGATGCAGGATATTGAGGACGCACTAAATATTCTTGAGTCAAAATACGATGCCAGGCGTTTTGTGGTTATGGGGTTATGTACCGGCGCAGAGCACTCCCATAAAATTGTACTGAGGGATGATCGTGTTGTTGGTTGTGTCTGGCTGGATGGTTACGGATACCCGACGGCTAAATTCTATTTTTATCGTTATGCGCCGATATTGATCAGGCCGCTGCGGCTGCTTCGACTTGTTTCACGATTATTGTACATTGATAGAATAGTGTGGCGGTATAAAAAGCGGAACAGAAATGCTGTTCTTGCAGGAAACAATATTGATGATTTCGTGTGGAGACTGCCCGCAAAAAGTAAATATATTGATGATATGTCACGGCTGTTTAACAGAAAAGTGAAATGTCTCTATGTATATACTGGCGGGGTATATGAATACTACAATTATGCGGACCAATATAATGATGCATTTCACGAACATGCCTTCATGGAAAATGTGACAGTCAAATATATGCC
>JANNJI010000717.1:0-8981 GCA_031405795.1 Gammaproteobacteria bacterium | reverse complement strand
CGAAACGGCGCGGGCGGTCGCCGCGCAGATCGGCATCGTCAGGGACGGCCAAGCCGCCGAAGTGCTGACCGGACGCGACCTGGCGCTGCTCGACGACGCGGCGCTGCAGAGTGCCGCCAGCCGCGTCAATGTCTTCGCCCGCGTCGAACCGGAACAGAAACTGCGGCTGGTCGAAGCCTTGCAGCGCGAAGGCGAAGTGGTGGCGATGACCGGCGACGGCGTCAACGACGCGCCGGCGCTCAAGGCCGCGCACCCCATGTTTTAAAAGATTGTTCTACCTTGGCATGACAACTAACACACGATTTGCCATTAGTGCCTGGCAGGCTAAGCAACGCCTTGCCTTCTTCCCATGCAT
The DNA here is from genome assembly GCA_031405795.1 of Gammaproteobacteria bacterium. Taxonomy (GTDB): domain Bacteria; phylum Pseudomonadota; class Gammaproteobacteria; order UBA6429; family Thiohalophilaceae; genus JACQBC01. The sequence goes on along the minus strand of JANNJI010000717.1, from coordinate 8,626 downwards.
AGATCCCATTATTCGTGAACAGATCCAAGTTATCGCGAGTTTCCAGAGGAATCGAACGCGTTGCGGGATCTTCCCGTTCATCCGTAAACTTACTCGATTCCTTGAGTGACTGCAGAAATGCAACAACATCTTTGATTTCATCAATACTCAACATCTTGTGCGCGCCCCAGGGTGGCATCACCGACATGGGATTGACACTACGTGAATCATAAATGTAGTTAAACAGCCACTCATCACTCCGGCCCCAGTTGCCGATCGTGGAAAGATCAGGTCCGACATTCCCTGGCATGGTCGGCGTTGACTGCCCGAGCACATGACATGCCGAACAACTCCCACCACGACTTGAATTAAATGCCAGCGCTTCCCCCTTTTTTGGATCGCCCATTTGCGAGCCCTCAATTTTTGGTGGCAGTGCATAGGCCGGTGAGTTCGTCGCATTCAGTGTGTTGTAGTCCTTTGCATTGATATCTGGCCATTCGGCATAACGCACCCAGGGGACCATCGTGACAGGTTTCTCCAGTTCCAAGGGTGGCGGTTGTTTTTTATTTTTGCTGGCTGCGTTAGCGGTGACAGTGATAAACAATACTATAACTGTCATCAGGAATATGGCCCTTTGTTGATTGATAACCGCTGCTCTCATTGCATTGACCTCCGCTGATATACATGCTGAATGAGTCAAACTATGCGATGTTTACCAGCCTGGCGGAAGGTATGCCCTCACAGTGTTATACAATTGATACCGTGCTCCAGACTGTGCATTTACACAGTCGCCGCGGCCATAAATGCGATATGATGTCATTTGAAAAGAGTGATTGAATCTCCTATGAAACTGCCCTTCCGTTATCAATTCGTCCTGGCGCCGCTGGTTATTGTTGCATTACTGACCTGTTTGGTGACCTATACATTGATTGAACTGGGAAATATTCATCGGCAAAACCAATTAACGGTGAAGTGGGAAATGTTGACGGATCGTGTCCAATCGGCAATTGCGAATGCCACCCTTCTGGATCGTGTCGTCCAAGAACAAATGGCCAACCCACCCGCTCAGCAGGATGAACACCTCTTCAGTTATCTGGAACAAGCCCGGATTCTGGTAGATAACCTCCTTGATGTCGCGCAAATGACAGACATTCCTCCCGACTTGCAAAATAAAATGGATGCAACCAAAATGTTACTGCGCGAGCCAGAACGGGTTGACCCAAAAACAGTACATAATTCCTTGCTTACCTTGTTACCGCCACTGGAGTACCAGCACAAAATTTTTTTGGCGCAACGCCGTAGCGCCTACGTTGACTACCATCGCAGTCTTTCCACCATTATTCCCCGTTTGTCCGCGGCCTTGCTCTGGGTACTGGGTCTGTGTATCGTCCTTGCCGTCGGACTCGGCATATGGGGATTACATACTATTCGGCGACGCCTGAAATCGCTGACCCAACACGCCCATGCAGTGTGTGCAGGCAATCTTGCACCACTTCCCATTCCGCTGATCATCCGCGATGAACTCGACGAACTCGAACTCTGTCTTGCCCGTATGACCCAGCGTTTGTTCGATGTTGTCGCCGTGGAAAAAGTCCTGCAGGGCGCCGAGAATGAACGCCGCCGCATCGCCATGGACATGCATGACGGTGTGTTGGCGGATCTTACAGCGCTCACCCGCACGATTGACAACATGCCTGCTTCATCTTCTACCGGCGGACAACTGGTCGAATTACGTGGCAGTGTGGATGATGTAATAAAAAGTATTCGGCGTACGATAGATGACTTGCACCCACAAACACTGGAAATTCTCGGGCTGGAATCAGCGCTGCGTTCTTTTCTGGATCGTCATTGCAACATACCTGGCCTGCCGACTTACCATTTCGAATTTGATCCGCTGATCGAAAGTACATTGCAGCTATCGCAGAAAATAAACCTGTTCCGGATCATCACGGAGGCGGTACACAACCTGATACGCCATGCCCGCTGTGAACGTTGTGAGATATCCTTGCGTATCGTTGCAACACAACTCATTGTCACGGTGGAAGATAATGGCATCGGCATGCCAGTTGACGTCACGACAACCGGTCATGGCTGCATCAACATCACCGAACGCGCCCGCACCATTGGTGCGAGTGTACGCTGGCACCCCGCCCGTTTCGCCAGCGGTACCTGTGTTGAACTGACACTGGATGTACTGACATGACACCGCTGATCATTGCCGATGACAACCCCCGTGACCGCGTTTTTTTAGCGGAGGTGCTAAAGCAATACAAGCCCATCATCACCGCCAATGCGCAAGAGGCGCTCAATGCCTGTGCCATCTATGCGGAACCCTGGCTGGTTACTGACATTCAAATGCCCGGGTATAATGGCATCGAACTGGGCCGACAAGTCTGGGCAAAAAAACCGGCGGCACGGGTGTTGTTCTGGTCGCAACACAGTGATGAAACCTATGTGCGTGCTTTGGCCAAACTGATTCCGGCCGAAACCGTGTACGGCTATGTCTTGAAAAATAATCCGGCGGAGATAATAAGCCGGGCAGCGCGCGCGGTCTTCGAAGAGTGTCAGTGCTGGATCGACCCGCAAATCCGCAGTGTACAGGCGCGCACGCAACGCACCTGTGATGCACTCAGCGACGCAGAATATGACGTGCTCATTGATATCGCCTTAGGGCTTACCGACAATACCATTGCCGAACGCCGTTACCTGTCACGGCGCGGCGCACAAAACCGACTGCAGTCACTCTATGCAAAACTGGGAGCAAATCTGGACTCCGCCAACAATCAGGGTGATACGGAACTGCTGAATGTCCGTGCCCGTGCGGTGGCATTGGCCCTGCAACGTGGATTGATCAATGCCTTTGAATTACAAAATGAAGAACAGGCGCTCGTCGAGTGGCTTGAAAAGCGTTAAAACCCCCATCGTTAAATAAAATTTCCAATACAACGCACTATCCCCGCCCCGTTTTCGCTACACTTCACGGCATGCTACCGCACGACGACATCGCCCCCCACACACCCATGATGCAGCAATACCTGCGTATCAAAGCAGATTACCCGCACATGCTGGTGTTTTACCGCATGGGTGATTTCTACGAAATGTTTTACGACGATGCGCGTCGCGCCGCCAAACTGATGGACATCACGCTGACCCAGCGCGGCAACTCCGCCGGTGAACCGATCCCGATGGCCGGTGTCCCATACCATGCCGCTGAGGGCTACTTGGCCAAGCTATTAAAACTCGGCGAGTCCGTCGCCATTTGCGAACAGATAGGTGACCCCGCCACCAGCAAGGGTCCGGTGGAACGCAAGGTAGTGCGCATCATCACACCCGGCACGGTCACCGACGAGGCCTTACTCGACGAACGCAACGATAATTTACTCGTGGCGCTATTTCGGCAAGCGGATCAAATTGGCCTCGCCACTCTGGACATGAGCAGTGGCCGTTTCACTGCAACACAACTGGCCAACAGCGATGCCTTGCACCAGGAGTTGGCACGTCACCACCCCGCAGAAATTATCTGCGCCGAAGGCAATCTCAATATAGAATTTCCTTTATCAAGTTGCCGTTTGACCAGCCAACCCCCCTGGCAATTTGATTTACCCCGTGCGCAACGCGAACTCTGTCAGCAATTTGCCACGCAACACTTAAGTGCGTTTGGTTTGGATGAATTACCGGTTGCTACCTGCGCCGCTGGCGCCTTGCTGCATTACGTGCGCGACACCCAACAAGGCGCAGTGCCGCATATTCGTAACATCGTGGTGGAACACTCGCATGACTTTGTGATCCTCGATGCCGCGACGCAACGTAATCTGGAATTGACCAGCAGCCTCAGCGGTAATGTACAGCACTCATTATTCGGCGTGCTCGATCACAACGCCACTGCCATGGGCAGTCGTTTATTGCGTCGCTGGTTACTCCGACCCTTGCGCGATCACGCGCAGATTCAACAACGCCACAGCGCAGTCGGCAGCCTGCTTGCTGAATACCGTTACGAACCGATCCATGCGCTGTTGCGTGCCATTGGCGATATCGAACGTATCCTGACCCGCGTCGCCCTCAAGAGTGCACGGCCACGTGATCTCGTGCAATTACGCATCGCCTTGCAACAATTACCGTCATTACAACCCCTGCTCGACAACTGTGATGCTGAATTACTTACCCTGCTACAGCAGCAACTCGCCCCGCTACCGGCACTCACCGAATTGTTGAACCGTGCGCTCATCGACAACCCGCCACAACTCATTCGTGACGGCGGCGTGATTGCCCTCGGTTACGACGCCGAGCTGGATGAATTACGTATGATTGCCGACAATGCGGGGACTATCCTTGCTGACATGGAAGCAGCGGAACGTAAACGCACCAACATCCCCACCTTGCGTTTTGGTTTTAATCGCGTGCACGGTTATTACATCGAGGTCACGCGCGCCCAAGCCGACAAAGTGCCGAGCCATTATCAACGTCGACAAACCCTCAAAGGTGTTGAGCGTTATATCACAGCGGAACTCAAAACCCTCGAAGACAAGGTCTTGAGCGCAGGTGAGCGTGCCCTCGCCAAGGAAAAACATTTATACGACGATCTGTTAGTCCAACTGAATTTACAGTTGCCACCACTGCAACGCATTGCCACCGCCCTGGCACAATTAGATTTACTGTCCAATCTCGCCGAACGTGCCGAGACCTTGAACCTGCGCCCCGTCACCTTCACCACCACGCCTGGCATCACCATCCAGGCTGGTCGGCATCTGGTGATTGAGCAGGTACAAAATCAAACGTTTATTCCCAATGACATTCGCCTGTCACCCACCCAGCGCATGTTGCTCATCACCGGTCCCAACATGGGCGGCAAATCCACCTACATGCGCCAAACCGCGTTGATTGTTTTGCTCGCCCACACCGGCAGTTTTGTCCCTGCCACAAAAACGGTGCTGGGGCCCATCGACCGGATATTTACGCGCATTGGCGCCAGCGACGACCTCGCCAGTGGCCGCTCCACCTTTATGGTGGAAATGACCGAGACAGCCAACATTCTCCACCATGCCACGCCGCAAAGTTTGGTGTTATTGGATGAAATCGGTCGCGGCACCAGCACCTTTGATGGTCTGGCGTTGGCCTGGGCGACCGCTGTGCAATTAGCCAACCGCCTGCAGGCCTTCACCCTGTTTGCCACTCATTATTTTGAATTGACCAAATTGCCAGAAGAAATCGCAGCGTGCAGCAACATCCATTTCGATGCCCTCAATGACCCCAGCGGTATTCGTTTTGGCTATACGGTGAAACCCGGCGCAGTGAATCAAAGTTATGGCATTGCCGTTGCCGCCTTGGCCGGTGTACCTCGGCAAGTGATTGAGCTGGCGCAAGAAAAGCTCCGCCAACTCGAACAGGCGACACCCGCACATGCCCCTGCACGAAGCCAAGTCCTCCCGACCCATGCCATCCTGCAACAGCTCGCCGAACTCGATCCGGATCAACTCAGCCCCCGTCAGGCGCTGGAGTTACTCTACCAATTACGCCGTAATCTTTAACGTCAAGTCTCGCCACCCAGGGCAAATCCCGTTAACATACGCTACATCGAATTCTTATAAATATACGTGGTTAAGGAGTTAGCAATGACCTACGTCGTTACCGACAATTGCATCAAATGTAAATACACCGATTGTGTGGAAGTCTGTCCGGTTGATTGTTTTCATGTCGGCCCGAATTTTATGGTCATCGACCCGGATGAGTGCATTGACTGCACCTTGTGTGAACCGGAATGCCCCGTCGGTGCCATCTTCTCGGAAGATGATGTACCGGACGACATGAAACAGTTTGTTGCGCTTAATACAGAGCTTTCCCGAAAGTGGCCGGTACTTACCGAAAAGATCGAGGCCCCCACCGATGCCAAGGAGTGGGAAGGTGTTAAAGATAAATTGCAATATCTGGAACGCTAAAGTTACCGCCAATCCATGACGCGCGGTGTCACGATGACGAATAACCCCGCGCACATCGAATGGATTCCCTTTGCCACACCACCTCTTGCCGCGCTGGCCGAACACCTCATCCATGCTCTTACGGCTGGCGCGGATTTAACTGATCACACTATTATATTGTCTGATCTTCGTATTGGTATTCAGTTACGCCGTACGCTGGTTGCGCAAGCGCAGCAACAAGGTCATCACGCCTTGCTGGGCCCGCAAATGGTCACCCTGGATAAATGGCTCAGCCCCTTCTTACCCACCCAGCAAGGTATTTGTCCGGATCAACGTCGGCTATTAATTTTGGTTGAAGCCTTGCTTGATCACCCCGCGTTGTTGGGTGCCGCCAACCCCTGGGCCTTGGCGGAAAACTTATTGCAATTATTCGACGAGCTGACGCTCAATCGCATTGAACTGGGCAATGACCAAAACCATTTTACTCAGCAGATCGCCAAGTGGTACCGGCTGGCTGACTCGCGCCTGCACGGCTTAACTCAAGAAGCCGAACTTGTTATGCAACTCTGGCTGGCCTGGCACACGCAGTTACAAGCCAGTTTATTGATCGACCAACGTGCCGCACGCATAGCGGCATTTAACACCAGCCTTGTTGCCATGCCGACCAAACAAACCTTACATCTGGTCGGCTTGGAGTTTCGCCATCGCGCTGAACAACAGTGGTTACACGCGCTGCGCCAAAAACCCAATGTGGTGATCTGGTTACACGGTAACGTCACGACACATACCCCCGCCAGTTTAATTTCACAAAGCATTCATGATTGGTGCAGCGAACTGGGCATCAGCCCTGCCAGCGCGCCGCCCCTCTCCGCCTACGAGGCGGCACTCGATACCATCTTAAATCCCAACGCGGCACCCTTGCGCGAACGTGCGCGCAGCTTTGTACACCATTATCCTGAGAGTCCATTGCACAATCGCATCACTACATATGCGGCGCACGACAGTGAACAGGAAGCCCGTGCCATTGATGTACAAGTACGCCGCTGGTTATTGGCGGGCAAACAACAGATTGCGATTGTCACCGAGAACCGTCGCCTCGCCCGTCGTCTGCGCGCACTGCTGGAACGCGCTGAGATAAACTTGCAAGACTCCGCCGGTTGGGCTTTATCCACCACGCGCGCGGCGGCCGCGTTGGAGGCCTTGCTCGAATGTATTGAAGAAGACTTTGCGCACACCTCCTTATTAGATTTGTGTAAGTCATCCTTTATCTTTGCTGATTTAGATGACAACCAGGTCAGCAATGCGGTATACCGGCTGGAACGCGACATCATTCAACATGAAAACATCGCGCGCTGTTTGCAACGCTATCAGCGATTTATTACTGATCGCAGAGAACGGCTCAGCAATATCTGGTCGGGACAGACACAACCGGCTTTTTTACTGAGCCTGTTGGATCGCCTCAACACAGGCACCCAGACATTACGACGATTACTGTCTGGCAAACACCAATCGGCTTATTTTATTGCCACCTTGTTCACCACCCTGCAACAACTGGGTATGTTTGCCGCATTGGAACGTGATGATGCAGGCAGTCGTTTATTATCGCTGTTGGAAACGCTGCAAACCGCCGCACACGACATTCACCTCAAGATGAACTGGCTGGATTTTCGCGGCTGGCTGGGCCGCAGCCTGGAAACGGTGTATTACCGGCCCAGTGATAGCGGTTGTCCCGTGCAACTATTAACGCTGGCGCAGGCCCAGTGGCAACACTTCGATGCGATCATCCTCGCCAGTGCGGAGCAGGATCAATTGCCGGGCCTCGCGCCATCATCGCCCTTTTTTAATGACGGCGTGCGCCGTGAGATGGGCCTGCCCAGTCGCCAACGTCTCAGCCAGGACAAGCTACGGCAGTTTTATCAGTTACTCCACAGCGCACCGCATATTCTCATCACCTATCGACGTGAAGCCGATGGTGAATGGATTGCAAAAACTCCGTGGGTGGAAGCCATCGAGACTTTTCATCGCGTCGCCTACGATACAACACTGCATGACATGGAATTGGATTATCTGGCGCAACAAACCGAGGCACAAGTGTTTCGATGCGCTACTGAAACATTGCCAACAATCCAAACTGTGCCCGCGCCCCGCGTGCCAACGGAATTAATACCAACACTCATCAGTTACAGTGATGTCCAACAACTGGTGAATTGTCCATATCAGTTTTTTGCCGCACGTTGTCTGCGTTTGTCGCCGCTGGAAGAAGTCCGACTGGTGTTATCCAAACGCGAATATGGTCAACGGGTGCATCAATGCCTGCAGGCCTTTCACAACAACGTCGAGAGTCTACCTGGGCCGTTTACCCAGCCACTCACTCTTGCCCTGCGTGATGACGCCATCACCTTGATGCAACAAATTGCGGTGACTGTTTTTGCACGGGATATCGCCGATAATTTCACTCACCGCGGTTGGTTGCATCAATGGCAACAGTGCATACCTGCCTACATCGATTGGCAAATCGAACGCGCACAGACCTGGGCCATTCATCGCGTCGAGCAGCGCGAACAGATCCAGCTCACCGGACAACTGCAACTCAAGGGCCGCCTGGATCGCCTTGATATGAGCCCCGCAGGGGTGGGGATTATTGATTATAAAACCGGGACACCACCGAGTAAAACCGACGTCTTGGCGGGTGAAGAAATTCAATTGGCCTTTTACACCTTACTCGCCCAACAACC